>CATPBJ010000199.1 GCA_955652395.1 uncultured Terriglobales bacterium
ATAGAGGACCCGACCGCAAGAGTGCTACATTTCATGCAGAGCCCTCCGCTGCAATTGTTTGTCTATCGCACCTTTTATTAGCCGTGTCTCCTGAGTGTTGTTAACAGGGCGTTTACACTCACGACCAGGAGCCCGCACTCCTCGCCCCCGTACCCGCCCGCAGCCCGCTGTTAACTGTTTCGTTACTACGTCGGACGGACTTTTTTTCTCCTACCTCCTATCCCTCGCGTCGTTTGACCCTTGTTTTCTCCGGCCTGTAATATCGAAGGTCAAGCCTACTACTCAGCAATTGGCAATTGGCAGTAAGCAATTGGCATTGGGCATTTGCTCCCGAGCCATCACAGATGGGCTTTGGCCAAATGCTAATGGCTAATTGCCAAGTGCTTTTGAAACATCATGTCCCACGAGTTATCCAAATCGTACGAGCCGGGCGCGATTGAAACGCGCTGGGCAGAGTACTGGGTCAAAGAGAAACTTTTTTCCGTGCCCACGCCGCCGCCGGGCGAGACGCGTCCGGTGTTCACGCTGCTGCTGCCCCCTCCCAATGTGACAGGCCGCCTGCATATGGGGCACATGCTCAACCATACGCAAATGGACATCGTTGTGCGCTGGCACCGTATGCGCGGCTCTGTCACGCTGTGGCTTCCGGGGACGGACCATGCCGGCATTGCCACCCAGATGATGGTCGAGCGTCAACTGGCGAGTGAAGGCAAGAAGCGCCAGGACCTGGGACGCGAGGCATTCATCGAGCGGGTGTGGGAGTGGAAGGGGCACTACGGCGGCGCCATCCTCGACCAGATGAAGCGGCTCGGGGACTCGGTGGACTGGGATCGCGAATATTTCACCATGGACGACAATCTATCGCGGGCGGTGCGCGAGGTTTTCGTCCGCCTGTATGAAGAAGGGTTGATTTATCGCGGCAAGTACATCGTCAACTGGTGTCCGCGCTGTGAGACAGCGATCTCTGATCTTGAGGTCAAACACGAGGAAGTTCAGGGCAAGCTGTACGAGATTCGTTATCCGGTCGTTGGCACGGAAGAGGTCATCACCGTTGCCACTACCCGTCCGGAAACGATGCTGGGCGATGCCGCGGTCGCGGTCAACAAGAATGACGAACGTTACAAGCATCTGCAGGGAAAGAACGTTTTGCTTCCGTTGATGAATCGCGAGATTCCGATTATCACTGACGAACTGGCGAATCCTGAGTTCGGTACGGGCGCGGTCAAGGTCACTCCGGCGCACGATCCCAACGACTTCCAGGCCGGTCTGCGCCACAACCTGCCGCAGATCGATGTCATGGACGAGCACGCTCACATGAATGAGAACACTGGCCCGTATGCCGGGTTGAGCCGCTATGTTGCGCGTGAGCGTGTACTCCAAGACTTGCGCAAGCAGGGATTCCTGGTTGGCGAAAAAGACTACACCAACGCGATCGGCAAGTGCGACCGTTGCGGGACGGTGGTGGAGCCGCGGCTTTCGACGCAATGGTTCATCAAGATCAAGCCGCTGGCCGAGCGGGCGACCGAGGTGGTGGAAAACGGCGAGATCACGATCGTTCCGGAAAACTACAAGCAGATTTATCTGAACTGGATGCATAACATTCACGACTGGTGCATTTCGCGGCAGTTGTGGTGGGGACATCGCATTCCCGCGTGGCACTGCAAGTGTGGGGAAATTATTGTCGCGCGCGAGGCGCCGGGGAAATGTTCGAAGTGCGGCGATTCGGGATTGAAACAGGACACCGACGTGCTGGACACCTGGTTTTCGTCCGGGCTACTGCCGTTCACCACCCTGGGCTGGCCAGAGAAGACGCGCGATCAGGAAGTTTTCTATCCGACCACGCTCTTAATTACCGCGTACGAGATCCTGTTCTTCTGGGTCGCCCGCATGATTATGTTCGGCTGCCACTTCCTGCCAGGTCATCATCAGGACCCTTCGCTGAAGCAGGCCAGCGGCTGGGCGGACAAAAAAGATGACAGCGTGCCCTTTCGCCAGGTCTACATCCACGCGCTGGTGCGCGATGCCGATCGGCAGAAGATGTCGAAGACCAAGGGGAACGTGATTGATCCGCTGGACATCATTCAGCGCTTCGGCACGGATGCGACACGCTTTACGCTGGCGGCGATGGCGGCCCCGGGTACGGACATTGCATTCAGCGCAAGCCGTACCGATGGCTATCGCGCGTTTGCCAACAAGATCTGGAATGCGGCGCGATTCATGTTCATGAACGTGGATCGAGCTGAGCAGGCCGGGGTGTGGAAGCAGCAGGAATTTTTAAAGGGGCTGGAGGCGAGTCTTCGACCCTCCCTTTCCGGTTCAGACACTCCGCCGCGCGGGGATATTGCCGGGTTCCGGGCAACTACGCTCGAAGATTCTTGGATACTCTCGCGGTTCCATCGGGTGACCAAAGACGTTAACGAAGCCTGGCAAACGTATCGTTTCCATGAGGGCGCTAACCGCATGTACGATTTTTTTTGGGGCGATTTCTGCGACTGGTATATCGAACTGGTGAAGCCCCGCCTCGCCCCTGAGAATGGAGTGGACAAGACATCTGCGGGCATTGCGTGCGGTAACCTGGTCAGCTTGTTTGAAGCGGCACTGCGGCTTTTGCATCCGGTCATGCCATTTATCACAGAAGAAGTCTGGCATGCGATCTATGAGGGCAGCCCGCCGCTGAAATCGATCGCACTGGCCGCCTATCCTCAGGTCGATGAAAAACAGTTCGATCTGGCGGCGGAGACGAACATGGCGATCGTGCAGGATTTAATCATCAGCGTGCGCAAGTTGCGGGCGGATTTGAAAGTCGAGCAGAAACAGAAAGTGCCGATTCAGGTTTACACGCAGGATGCGGGAATTAAATCTCTCTTGGAACAGAATCGCGGTGCCATCGAGCGCCTGGGCAATGTCGGCAGTATGACCTTCGTCGAGAACTCCATGGCGAACCTGCCTGGAGCCTGGTCGACGGCGCGATTCGATGTCCACGTAGTTTACGAGAAGAAGATTGACGTGGCCGCCGAACGCGAGCGTTTGAAGAAAGAGCTGGAGCAGATCGAGAAAGAAATTGGCAATGGCCAGCGTCAGCTGTCGAATGAACAGTTTCTGGCCAAGGCGCCGTCCACGGTGGTCGAGGGGATGAAAAAACGGGCGCAGGAATTGTCTGTGATGCGGGAAAAGACGGAGAGTAAGCTGGAGGAGTTGAAGACCACGTAGGCCCAGACGTCCCCGTCTGGGCAGTCGAGCGAAGCTCGACCGGAAATGCCGGCGCAGCCCGGCCGGGCAGGTGAGGACATCTGCCTCTACGCGATCATGGACTGGAACGGACGCCGGATCACCGCGATAGTCGAGAACGCGCTGCTGGAGGACCGCGCCACCAGCGATGCCACTACCTACGCCTGCATCGATCCCAACTTGCGCGCCGCCGGAATCATCATGGCGAAACAGGACTGCATTCTCGCCGGGGTGGGCTGCGTGTCGCGCATTCTGGATGTCTACGCCGTTCTTGATGGGGCGGTGACTTCGCACTACGAAGTGACCAGCCATCCCGAAATTTTTGATGGGGTACGCCTGCACAATCGCCAGACCATCGCGGTGGTGAGGCACAATGCCCGCGTTGTGCTTTCCTGCGAGCGCGTGATTCTGAACTTTCTGCAGCGGCTGAGCGGCATCGCTACCCTGACCCGCAAATTTGTGGACGCGGTTTCCGGCACCCGGGCGCGAATCCTCGACACACGAAAAACCGCGCCTGGCTTGCGTATGCTCGATAAATACGCGGTGCGCTGCGGGGGGGGGCAGAACCATCGCCTGGATCTCTCCGACGGAGTGCTCATAAAGAATAACCACATTGCGCTGGCCGGGGGCATCGCACCTGCGTTGGAACGAGCGCATCGCAACCGGCGTGGCTCGCAACCGATCGAAGTGGAGGTCCGGACGCTGAGCGAACTGGGAGAAGCGCTCACTCATGGCGCAGAGGCTGTCCTGTTGGACAACATCCCCGTAGAACAGGTGAAGGAGGCGGTTGCGCGCTGCGCAAAGGCGGACCGTCGCATTCCCGTGGAGTGCTCCGGCGGGATCACGCTGGAGAATGTGCGGGCTTACGCCGAGACAGGGGTGGATTTTATCTCCGTGGGCGCGTTGACTCATTCGGCGGTGGCGGTGGATATCAGTTTGCGTGTGACGCCGGGGTGAAGGAGTTCCTAGCTTTTGGCCTCTAACTCTTAGCAAAGCCGTTGGGATCGTGGAGGACGGGCGTCCCCGCCCGTCGTGCACAGGTCATTGCTTGACGGCGAGGACGCCCGTCCTTCATCCGGATTTGTTCTTTCTGTCGCTCTCCCGCATAATTCCTTGCATTACGAAACATGCCACAGGACGGGGTTCCGTCACGCGTTCGCGGGCGGGGGCGCCCGCGCCACACAACCTTCCGCCGCAGCGGACGGATCTGCGTCTGGGGCGGATTGTACGGTTGCTGATGGAAAACGCTACCGTGGTGGTGAGCGGCACCAAGATTGCCGACGAGATTGGCACTGGACGCTCCGAAGTCTGGCGACTGGTGCAGCAACTGCGCACGCTGGGCGTTGAGATTGCCGGGCATCCGGCAACTGGCTACCAGCTTAAGACAGTGCCCGACTTGCTCCTGCCCGACATGCTGGCGCCACCGCTGAAGGGCACAATTTTCGGCGCTGACGTTCCTCACACCTATCATCACTATTACAAGATCGGCTCGACCAACATCGAAGCCATGGAGAGTGCCAGCGCGGGCGCGCCGGAAGGCAGCGTTTTCGTGGCGGAGGAGCAAACCGCAGGCAGGGGGCGCGGCGCGCATCAGTGGGAGTCAGCGCCCTCGGCGGGGATCTACTGCTCGGTGGTGTTGCGTCCGGCGTTACCGCCTTCAGAGGCGCTGGTGCTTTCGCTGGCTGCGGGTCTCGCGGTGCACTCCGCGGTGCAGCAGATCGACTCGAGACTTTCGCCTGATCTCAAGTGGCCTAACGATCTTATGTTAAATGGGAAGAAGTTTTGCGGCATTCTCACCGAGATGAATGCGGAAGCTACTCGCGTCCGTTACGTTGTGGCGGGAATTGGGATCAACGTGAATCAGGTGAACTTTCCGGTGGAACTACAGGCGATCGCAACCTCTCTGCGATTGGCCAGCGGCACGGAATGGTCGCGGGTGGAACTATGCGCAGCTTTGCTAAAATCGCTCGACCGCGAATATCGTGACCTGCTGGAGAAGCCGGGCGCTCATGAGTCGATCTTGCAGCGCTTTCAGGACCGGTCGTTGACGGCGCGAGGCCGGCACGTGCGAGTGGAAGAGAACGGTGGTTTTGAAGGAGTGACGGAGGGACTCGATCCGCGCGGATTCTTGCAGGTACGGACAGCAGAGGGTTTGCGGACGGTATTAAGCGGGACCGTGAGACTGAACTAGGAAGGGCTGGCACGGACTGTGTGGGGCGGGTCTCTGACCCGCCCGGCGGGCGAAGCCCGCTCGACTGCCGTCGCACAAACCGCGACGGCCTGGACGGGTCAGAGACCCGTCCCCACATGGCGGTTGCCACTTTCCAAATGAGTCTTGATCATGCTTCTTGTTCTTGATGTCGGCAATACGAACACAGTGCTGGGCGTGTTCGCCAAGGCTGCGCGTGACGGCGGCGCTCCCTCCAATCGCTATGAGCTTTTGGTGGCAAACTGGCGCGTGGCCACCATCGCTACGCAGACTGTGGACGAATACGGTGTACTTTTCCGCAACCTGTTCGCGATGGACAAAATTGAGGTCAAGGGTGTCCACGGCATCATCATTTCTTCCGTGGTGCCGCCGGTCGACTCGACATTGCGCCAGGTCTGCGAACGTTATTTCAACACCAAGCCACTTTTTATCGAACCCGGAGTCAAGACCGGGATGCCAGTGCTTTACGAAAATCCCGCAGAGGTCGGCGCCGATCGTATTGTGAATTCGGTTGCTGCCTTCGAGAAATTCCGCGGGCCGTGCATCGTGGTGGATTTCGGCACCGCCACCACCTTTGATTGCGTATCGGCACAGGGCGAGTACAAGGGAGGCGTGATCTGTCCCGGCATTGGGATATCCGCCGACGCACTGTTTGAGAAGACGGCGCGACTGCCGCGAGTGGCCATCCGCAAACCTGCGCGTGTGATTGGCAGCACGACCGTTGGCAGTCTGCAGTCCGGCCTTTACTACGGCTACCTCGGACTGGTGGATGGAATTCTGGAGCGGTTGCTGGGAGAAATGGGTCAGGAAACCACCGTCGTGGCCACCGGCGGGCTGGCAGCGCTGATCGGGAAGGGATCAAAATACATCAAGCACGTGGACGATTTGCTCACTCTGGACGGACTGCGTCTCATCTGGGAACGAAACACCGAGGCCAAGCCGGGGCGTGAAGGCTCAGCCGCGAACACGTCCCCGGCTTCGGCTTCGACTCCGCCTGCCGCCAAGCTCTCATCCGGCCGCAAGCCGCGGCCCCGCTGAGTCGTTCGTGGAAAACTATTTCAATTATTTCACCGAAATCGAGGAGCAGTTTCAACGCCGCCGTGGCGGCATCCTGCTGCTTTCCACCCTGGATTGGGCGTTGATCGAAACCTGGAAAGACGCCGGCATTCCACTCGAAGCTGTTCTGCGCGGCATCGATGGCGCGTTCGAGCGCTACGAGAAACGTCGCTCGTCGCGTAAGGTCAACAGCCTGGCCTATTGTGCGCAGTCAGTGCTGGCCGCAGCGGAAGAGATGAAGGAGGCCGCGATCGGCGCGTCCGGCAGCGACAACCAGAGTGCAAAGCCGGGAGGTTTTCAGACCGTGGACATTGTGGCCTTTCTGAGGCGCAATGCCGACCAGTTGCTCACAGCAAAACTGCCGGAGCGGCCCGGACTCTCAGGGCTGGCGGCGGCGCGAGCGACGGCGGGCACGCTGCGTGAACTGGCTTCCGAGATGGAGAGCACATCGCCGCGGTTGGAGGACCTGGAACGGCGGCTCACCGTGCTGGAGGAGAAGCTGTTCGCGCTCCTCCTGGCGGCAACACCCGACGACGAGATCGTTGCCGTGCGCGCTGAAGCCGATCGCGAATTGAGTCCCTACCACCGCAAAATGCCGGCCGCCCAGATCAATCAGCTGCATAAGCAATATCTGCACAAGAGACTGCTGGAGAAGTACGGGCTTCCCCGATTGAGTTTGTTTTACATGTAGGCGCGAGCGTCCCGTTCGCACTCGGCCGTCCGTGGCGCTGCCGCACGAGCGCGGACGCTCGCGCCTACATTGAACCTGTAGAATCGAGTCTTGCAACTCACAATCGAAAAATTGGTCTACGGCGGAGACGGACTGGCACGACTTCCAGCCGACGATCGAGGCGCGGGCAAGGCGGTATTTGTGCCGTTCGTACTGCCCGGCGAAACTGTGGAGGCAGGCCTTCGCGAGCAAAAACCTGGGTTCGCTCGCGCCCAGCTGGATGGAGTTCTCACCGCCTCCCCTCGCCGCATCGATCCGCGATGCCCGTATTTCCAGCGCTGCGGCGGATGCCACTATCAACACACAGATTACGAACATCAGCTTGAGATCAAGGCTGCCGTTCTGAAAGAGAATCTGCGCCGCATTGCCAGGCTGGAACTGGACACGGAACTGTTCATCCATCGTTCGCCGCCGTGGAACTATCGCAACCGCTCCCGGTTCAAGGTCCAGACTTCGCCCGAGTTCGCTCTGGGATATTACAAGATCAATTCCCACGCGCTGCTGCCGGTGGAGGAGTGCCCGATCAGCTCGCCATTGATCAACCGCGCGCTGGCTGCGGCGTGGCAGTTAGGACGCGGGGGAAAAGTTCCACCTGGGATTCAGGAGATCGAATTCTTCGCCAATAGCGATGACACGCAGGTGCTGACCGAAGTCTACTGCTCGTCCGAAACCGCCAACGCAGTTGAGGTCTTCAGCTCTGATCTGAAGGCGGCCCTGGCGGAGACCTCCGATGTCGTGTTCTTTGCGGCTCGGGCCGCGAAGGCAGACGCCCAAGGTGATTCGAAAAAGCTCGGAGGCAGTGGAGCGGGCAACCTTATATATGTGACCAGGTTGGCTTCTTACCGGGTCAGCGCGGGAGCGTTTTTCCAGGTCAACCGTCACCTAACGTACGAACTGGTGGATGTTGTTGTTCACGGGCGGCGCGGCGGGCGGGACGCCCGCCGGACAGCCGGCAAGCCCCGCCCTGAGCGAAGTCGAAGGGACGCCAGGGCTACGGGGACCGCACTGGATCTCTATGCAGGGGTGGGCCTTTTCTCTTCAGTCCTGAATCGGGAATTTGAGCGTGTAATTGCGGTTGAGTCGTCACCGACTTCTCATGCCGATCTGCTATACAATTCGCCCGCGAATGTGAAGTCGGTTCGCGCCAGCACGGAACAGTATCTGGAAAATGCGGCGAGCAAATTGCGTCCCGATCGGGTGGTTGTGGATCCGCCGCGCGGCGGACTGGGGGAGAAGGTGATCAAAGGGCTGGTGCAGTTGAAGGCTCCTCGCATCACCTACGTTTCCTGCGATCCAGCAACCCTTTCGCGCGATCTGGCGCGCATGCTCCAATCCGGATATCGAGTGGAGGAGGCGCATCTGGTGGATCTATTTCCTCAGACCTACCACCTGGAGAGTGTCTTCCACCTCGTCCGCTAGGCACAGGCCGCGTGCGGACCGCCGCACCCGGCTGTCCGGCGGAGCAAAGCTCCGTTATCGATTCCTGGCAAATGATGTCGAGCTTCGCTCGACCGAACAGCCGAGGGCGGCTGTTCCCCACGTGAACCGTGGTAAACCCGCAGACCAACTTGGGTCCTGTTGCGGGGCAAAAGCCGGGTGGGCGGCAGCCGTTGCTTTGGGCTGCCCTGGCCTTGCCGCTGGAATTGTCCCGGGCATTCACGCCTGGCGGCCACCGCTTGCTGCAGCTGGATTGGCCTCCTTGGCCGCCAGTGCGTTCTGGATCTCCGCGGTCCCGCCACGGCCACAGATGTCGGCCGGCCGTGTTGGAGATGACAGCGATCGATGTGGGTCAGGGGAACTCGATACTGTTGGTGTCACCCAACGGCCGCACCTTGCTGGTGGACGCTGGAGGTCTGCCGCGCTGGGCGCATTCGGACTTGGACATCGGCGAAGACGTGGTGTCCCCATACCTAACTCAGCCGCCTCGACGCCGTTGCCATCACGCACCCGCATGCCGACCACATGGGCGGAGCGGCGGCAATACTGGCCAACTTCTGGCCACAGGAGTCGTGGCTGGCCGATCCGTCAGATCCGGAGATGAGACAGCAGGCGCAGGACTTGGGTGTGCGCGTGGCCCGCCGTCGGGCAGGCGATGAGTTCGACTTTGGCGGGACCGAGATCCGCGTCCTGGCCCCGGGTACAGAAGATCTTGCGGCGCGCCGCAATGATGAATCTCTGGTGAGGAAACTGGTTTAGGGAAAAACATCCGCCCTGTTGGAGCGAGACGCCGACAAAAGATCGGAACGGCAAATGACGGAGGAGCACCCGGAAGCGGATTTGCTCAAGGTGGCGCATCATGGTAGCGCCACTTCCACTATTCCGCTACTGCTCGAAACTGCTCGAACGGGTACATCCCCGGTTCGCTGTGATTTCCGTGGGAGCGCGCAATACGCATGGACATCCGCGAAAAGAAGTTCTGGCTCGACTGGGAGACGCTCACGTGCTGACCTATCGCACCGATCTCGAGGGCGCGATCACGTTTTATCTGGACGGCAAAACCGTCACCCCTTGTCTTTCTCTGGCGGGAGTCCACTGATATCAATTTCCGCGGTTTCGTCGCTGCCTGGAGCCCGGCGATATTCTTCGATGACGCGCCGCGCGCGGCCAGCATCCTCTTCGCGCACCAGGATAACTGTGCCGCCGACTCCGGGGAGAATGTCTTGCTGGGCGGCCAGCGAAGTGATATCGGAATCGATCCCGGTGGACTCAAGCAGGCCATGCACGACCAGAGCTTCGGATTCCTGTTCCGTGTCGAAAACTCGCACCAGCTTTTCATTCGGATTGGGGCGCGCGGCGGGACGTTGGTTCATAGATCCTCCGATCAGGGCAGCGGATGGGAGCAGCTGCCAAGCCTGCTTTCAGCACTCTGATTGTACCCCGGGTTGCATGGGTAACCGAAGTCCTACACTCCCGAGATATTGCGCTCGTCTCCGAATGCCGAGAGAATAGGCTGATGAAATGAGCGCAACGTTCCGTTCCGGTAGCGCATCGAAACGAGAGGTACAGCGCTGGTGCGCGGTGCGTTTTGAATAATCTGGGGGCCCAATGAGTACCTGGGAGCGGGCTGAGCTCTCTGCACATCTGACCGAGAAGGAACAGGAAGCCAGGAACATCCGGCGATTGCAGGTCATGATGAGTATGGTCATGTCGGTCATCAGCCAGGACCGCGACCTGACGGTTGAAGAGGCCTCAGAACTGGCGGCCAGCGCCAAACGCGCGGCTTTGGCCATGTTTCCCGACAAAGAGCTCGCCTACGATCTCCTCTACAAGCCTCGATTACAGCGGCTGATGAACGAACGCTTCCGCCTGCAGTAACAGACAATCTTCTGCACTTAAACTCAGCACCACGCGTGATCTCTTGACTTTCGGCCAGTCGCCTGGATTCGACCAGCATAAACTGGCTTAGAATGATACTCGCGTGCATCCAGACAACTTGAGAAAAAGGTGCCAGGTATGAGGACGGGGCAAATTCTTGGTTTGACAGCTCTTTCTCTTGCACTTGGAATGACCATTGCGGTTCATTCTTCCGCGGATAACCAAACCAGGGTCGGCGATGTGAGTGAGACGCGGGCAATTTCGGAGGCCGCCGAGGGAAACAACTGGGGGCTGAACGGACGCACCTTTGATGAGCAGCATTTCAGTCCGCTCAAAGAGATCACCGACAAGAATGTCAGCGGTCTTGGCCTGGCATGGTTTCTGGATATCGACAGCGGCATGGGCATCGTTTCCGAACCGATTGTCGTCGACGGGGTCGCCTATGTAAGCGCCCCGCTGTCGGTGGTGTATGCCGTGGATGCGACTGCGGGAAAGTTGCTGTGGAAGTTTGATCCCAAGGTCCGGTTGAACCTGGCCATCAATGGTTCCTATTCCGCTCGAACCAATGGTGGCGTAGCCGTGTGGAACGGGAAGGTGTACGTGGGTACGGGGGATTGCCGCCTGGTGGCTGTCGACGCGGCCTCGGGAAAACAGCTTTGGGAGGCCGCCGTGTGTGACGCAACTCAGACCGGAATCACGGGCGCGCCTCATGTCGCCAGAGGAAAGATATTGATGGGGTACAACGGTTCCGACGACGGGGTGCGTGGATCGCTGGTCGCATACGATGCGGACACCGGTAAAGAGGCGTGGCGGTTCTGGACCGTTCCCGGAGATCCGGCCAAAGGATATGAAACCAAAGCGCTTGAAATGGCCGCGAAAACCTGGTCGGGGCAGGATTCATGGAAGATCGGTGGCGGCGATGTCTGGACCGCAATCACGTACGACCCCGTAACCGGTCTGGTGATCTTCGGCAGTGCCGGAGCAGGCGTCGACTACGGTGAGCTGTCATCGATCAAAGTGGCTGGGGACAAGCTCTTTGCCGGGTGCATTATCGCTGTGAATGCGGACACCGGAGAATACGCCTGGCATTTCCAGACCAGCGCTCCCGGGCTGCAAACCGAGAACAATCACATCCTGATCGCCGACCTCGTCATTGATGGCGAGAAACGACACGTCGCCATGACTGCACCCAAGAACGGCTTCTTTTACGTGCTGGACGCCAGGACGGGGAAACTACTCTCCGCGAAGCCTTTGGTTAAATTGGCGTGGGCCAACTCGATTGATCTCAAGACCGGGCGCGCGGCCGAGGTTCCATCCTCCGCCGGCGGTGGAAAACAATGGACGGTCCACAACTGGTGGCCCATGAGCTATAGCGCGCTCACTGGACTGGTGTATGTCCCGGCAACGGATCGGAAGTCAGCGTCCAATACCGCCGTGGAGTCGGGAGAGTGGATGCATGGCACTGCGGGGAAGCTGATCGCTTGGGATCCGGTAGGCCAGTCTGCCCGCTGGTCCGTGGAGGAACCCATCGCAACCAATGGCGGCGTCCTCTCCACAGCCGGCAATCTGGTTTTCCAAGGCCAGGGCTCCGGGGAATTTGCCGCCTACGCCGCCGACAGCGGGAAGAAGATGTGGTCGATTCAAACCGGCTCAGCCATTGAGTCGATTCCGGTGACGTTCAGGATCAAAGGTGAGCAGTACGTCTTGTGCCCCGTGGGATGGGGCTCGGGATCGAGATTGTTCGCGCCAGCCTGGACCATGGCGACTCCCCAATCAAAACGCGGGCCCGCGCGCCTGCTGGCTTTCAGACTCGGAGCCACTGTGCCTTTCCCGCTACCGCCTGATGTCGTACCGTCGGTCCCAAAACCTCCGCAGCAGACTGCCAGTCAGGAAACTATTCGTAAGGGTTCGGTGCTTTACGGAACATTCGTTTGTGATGGTTGTCACTCGCCCGGGACCGACGGCAGCGGCGCCTGGGTGCTCAACGGCGCGGTGCCCGATCTGCGTTATGCCCCGCCGGAAGTCCATCGCGATTGGTACGGCATCGTCCTGGCCGGCACGCACTGGGACCAGGGAATGCCCGGCTTCGCCGATCCTCCAAAATTCGCTTTTCCCAACATGAAGATGACGGTAGAGGATGCGGATGCGATTCATGCCTACGTCATTGACCAGGCGTGGAAGGCTTACAACAAAGAGCAGACCGCCCCGCACGCAATCAGCGGGAAGAACTAGTCTGCCGCATTAACCTCTGAGGCGGAGTTCGCCCCTTGCAGGGCGAACTTCGGAGGGTGCGATGCGAGCAGTTGTGAGGTGCCGCCTGAAGCCGCCAGTGACAGAACGACTCCTGCTGGTACGCTGCTCCAGATTCGCCTGCGCCAAAGCCTCTCTTCGTTCGGCAGCAAGCGTGACACACCTGTCTCGGCCATTCTGATTTCGCCAGTGGAGGCAGGCGGGCTCACCGTGCTTCCGATAAATTCCGAACTTCTTGGGACGCTGGTGAGTGTTCGCCGCGTCGGTCTTGGTTTCTCCCGAGAGACCGCTATGCTTCAGATAAAGTTCGACTCGATCACTTTGCCGAAAGGATCAACCCAGTCTTCAGACGGACAAATTACTTCGGTCGACGATTCCCGCGAGACAGTAGATGCCCAGGGTCGCATTCACGGAATTCGAAGCCACTGCGAGCCCTTCAAGCACCGGGTTTGCGGAATCGGCTGCTGACATTGACCCAATGTTGTTGCTGTTCGGGCTGTCCTCTTCGCTGAGCGTATTTCGCATTCCTGACTGATGCGAGCTTTCGATGCCCATGGTGCGCCGCTCCGATGTTCTGTCGGCACGATCCGGCTATGGAGCGATGCGCGCTGTGGTGGAGAATCAGGGTTACCGTGAAGCTCCAATGTCTACGCTGTCTTGCTTTACCTGCTTTGTTCGTTGCTGTTTCCGGAAGAAATGAGCGACTACAGCGGATTTGAGGGCTATTTTTTATTCGGAGGAAGTGGATTTGTTCTCTGCTGACGGCTCTGTTTGCTGTCGATGTACTAGATACCGCAATCAAAGTGACCGCCTATCTACGCACCCTGGGAATTTTGTATTATGCGCGGGTTACGTACATCGTGCTGAGCCTAATGGCAATTAAGATCACCAATCGCAAGTTCCACGCAACCTTTGCAGTGTTTGCGACGCTCTTATGAGGTGGTTTTCATTTTACGCTGTACCGACCGTTGGACTTCCGTCCGGCATGAAAGGGAACGGCGCAGCATACGTATCCCGCTCCGATCATGTTCTCGCCCCCTCCTCGGATTGACCCTTCCACCATCGCCGGTCTAGACTCGCTTCCGGTGGAGGCTTCCATGAAACGCACTGCATTGCTGTTCGCTGTAGTGTCGGTGTTTGGAGTTTTCGCGCTGGCCGATGAGAGTCATCACCACGAGGATCTGACGGCGGAGCAACTGGGGACCGTGCATTTCCCCGTTTCCTGTACGGCATCCTCGCAGAGGGCATTGGGACGCGGCGTTGCATTGCTGCATTCGTTTTGGTACGAGGAAGCGGAAAAAGAATTCGTCGAGATCGCGAAAGATGATCCTGCCTGCGCCATGGCTCACTGGGGCGTGGCCATGAGTTTGTGGCACCAGCTCTGGGACCGTCCCAATGCCGCCACCATAAAGCGCAGTATGGCAGAGTTGAAAAAAGCGCAGTCGCTGCACCCCGCAACCGATCGCGAACGCGACTATATCACGGCCCTGCGCGCGTTTTACCAGAATAAGGGTGATCACGACAAGCGCGCCAAGGCATACTCGCAGGCGATGGAAGGCGTCTATCAGCGCTATGCTGACGATCGCGAGGCGGCGGCATTTTACGCGCTCTCGCTGCTGGCGTCGGAACCTGATGGCGACACCACGTTCGTCAATCGGAAGAAAGCGGCTGCCGTACTGGAAACACTTTTCAAGGAAGAGCCCAACCATCCCGGGGTGGCGCACTACCTGATCCACAGTTATGACAAGCCGCAACTGGCCGAACTGGGGCTGCCCGCGGCGCGAAGCTATGCCAAGATCGCTCCTGCCGCGCCGCATGCCTTGCATATGCCGTCGCATATTTTTGCGCGGCTCGGCTTATGGCAGGACGACATCGACTCCAACCTGGCTTCCATTGCCGCTACGCGCAAGACCGCGGCCATGCACATGGGCGGCGAAGGGCATCAGTTTCACGCCATGGACTTCCTGGTCTATGCCTATCTGCAAAGTGGTCGCGAGGCGGATGCCCAACGCGTCATCGAAGAGGTGAAAGCCTTGCCCCCGATGAAGGACATGTACGGCGAAGGCTATGATCCGCACGCGTATGCTTTGTCGAAATTTCCCGCGCTCTATGCGCTGGAACTTCACCATTGGACGGCAGCTGCGGCCCTGACTCCCGCACCCGGCGCAGATTCCGGCGATAAGGCAATCACCTATTGGGCACGAGCTATAGGTGCGGCTCGCTCCGGAAATGTAGCTGAAGCGCGACTCGATATTGCTGAGCTCGAGTCCATTCGGCAGAACATGTTGAAAAAGAAGAAGTCGTCCTGGGCTCAGGTAGTGGAAGACGCCCAAAAGGAAGCCGCAGCGTGGGTGGCACATGCCGAAGGCAAAGACGAAGAGGCGGTAAAGGCTTTGCACGCTGTCGCTGAGGCAGAGGAATCAACAGGCGACGAACCTGAGGACATTCCAGCGCGGGAGATGCTCGCTGACCTGCTGCTGGAGACCAAGCATCCGGACCAGGCGCTGGCGGAATATGAGACTGATTTAAAGTTCAATCCCAATCGCTTCAATGGGCTGTACGGCGCAGCCAGCGCGGCCGAAATGGCAGGCAAGAATGAGAAAGCCGGCACCTATTACGCCCAACTGGTGAAAGTGTGCGCCGGCTCGAATTCAGATCGGCCTGAACTCGGGCGAGCAAAAGCACTGCTGGCCAGGAACTAGCACTGTGCGTGGGCGGAGCTTCGCCCCGTCCTCCGGGCTCGGCACTTGACTCTGCAGCGCTTCGATCTTCCTCATGAACGTGAACGCCCTCGGCAAACGATAAGGACTGTGTCACAAATCTTGCCGAGGCTGGCTCGGCCCGGACGGGGTATAGTCTCGCCCCCACACAGTCAATGCCGCTTTCCTAGCGCCATATCAGTATCTTCACCGCCAACGCGGCCAGCATCGCCGCTGCGCCCAAGGCGGCGTTGTATTCGCGATGCTTTCGGTATAAGTCCCAGGAAAACGCTCCACTATCTGCGACCGAACCGTGAACTCGCGGGAACAAGCGGGGTACTTGGCGGGCATAGTCTTCAAACTGCGGGAAGCGTTCTCGCAGGAATACTTCCTCAGCACGAATCACGGGGAGATAGATCGCAAAAAAGAGAAGAACGATTCCCGCGACGATCCACCAGCTTCGCGAGGCCAGCGCAAACCCGATCGACAGAATCAACGAACCGAGATAGAGCGGGTTCCGGGTATAGGCATACGGGCCTCCGGTGGCGAGTTGCTCGTTTTTCTGCAACTGCCCCGAGGCCAGTGCTCGAATCACAAGTCCTGGAATCACCAGAGCAGCGCCGATCAGAATTGATTCCACGGTGGGCCTGGCCAGCCAACAATAAAGTATGGCAAAGGCAAAGCCAAGCGGGACGCGCACCCGGCGCGCAATGGCAGACCAGCTAGCCATGACGCTTCTCCAGCAGTTGCCGTGCCGCAGCAACCACTTGCGCAGAGCTGATTTCAAGCATGCTTTTGTCCGGCTGGAATGTATGGCTGTAGCTGGTGGTGCTGGCGGGACTGCGCAGTACGACACTGCTCGTGCCGAAAGGACCGTTACGCGCCGGATCGGTCGGCCCGAATATCCCGACCACCGGAACTCCCAGAGCCGCCGCCAGATGCATGGGGCCGGTATCGCCGCCAACGAACAAGCGAGCGCGACGGGTGAGCGCGATCAACTGTGTCAGCGAACCCGTAAATGTTTTGGCTGCGCCGCCGCTGGCGGTTTCCACGGCGCGGGCGAGGCCTTCTTCTCCCGGGCCAAAGTTGATCAGCGATTTCGGACCATTCTTCGCCAGTTGCCTGGCCACTTCGCCGTAGCGTTCGGCAGGCCATTGCTTCGCCCCCCAACCTGAACCCGGGTTGAGCAGCGCGAACTCCAGCGCGCTTTCCGCTTTCAGTCGCCGGTCACATTCCTGCTCGGCAGCGTCGTCGTGCGGAAGCTCGACCCGAGGGATTTTCAACGCCCGACAGGCAACGCCTTCGGCGAGTGACAAATTCTGTTCCACAATGTGTTTGCCGCCGGTGATGACCTGGCGCGCGTAGAGCATGCTGGCCAGATTTTCGCGAGGCTGAGCTGCCCCATAGATCACCGGCGCTCCCGACCACCGCGCCAGCAAGGACGAGCGCACCGCGCCCTGAAGATCGACGGCCGTTTCATATCGTGCCGCCCGCAAATCGCTTAAGCTGGCTGCGACGCGCTCCCAAGTCGACACCGACAAAAGCGCAGACCGCCATTGCCGGGTGTTCACAGTATGGATCCGGTCTATCAGCGGACGCTGCGCCGAGCGCGGGCCGGAGCGCGGTGTGGGCAAAGTACACAGCAATTCCGCCCAGCGCTCTTCGATGAGCCATCCCAGCGTCACCTCAGGAAATGCTGCTCGCAGCGCCGCTACCGCAGGTAGACCATGAATGACGTCGCCCATCGCGCCGAGACGCACGATCAGCAATCGATCGATCGATGGCTTGATAATCGCCGGCCTCTCCGGATTCCTGGGAGAGGTTTGGCCTGGCGATGCCACGCTCACGAACGCGACCGCCCCAGGCGTGAGCGAATCATTTCGGTGGTGGAATGATCTTTGGGATCCCCCACAATTTCTACTCGTCCGCCACAGGCAATCACTTCGTCGCGCTCGGGAACGTTCTCGACGGTGTAATCCGTGCCTTTCGCATGCACGTCGGGGCGGATTTCACGGATGATGGCACGCACATCCGATTCAGAGAAAATTACCACGGCGTCTACATCGGCCAGCGCAGCCAGAATTTCGGCACGTTCCTCAGCCGGCATCAAGGGACGGTCTTCCCCTTTCAGGGCGCGCACGGAGGCATCCGAGTTGACCGCCACAACCAGTCGTCCACCCAGCTCTTTGGCCGCGCGCAGATAGCGCACGTGCCCCACGTGCAGCAGATCGAAGCCGCCATTAGTCAGCGTGACGGAGTCGCCGGCCCGGCGCCATTTGGCCACGTGCTGTTGTAATTCCTCGCGAGTGAGAATCTTGTTTGCGATCGCTTCTGCCCCGGAAGCCTTGCTAGTCGAATTCAGTGAGTCCGTGTCGCGGGCGGAGCCTGGTCAAGCGCCTGTAGTAGTTCCTGCTGCGATACGGTGGCAGTCCCCCGCTTCATGACCACGATGCCGCCGGCATAGTTCGCCAGGTGGGCTGCGTCTTCGGCCTCGGCCCCGGCGGCCAGGGCGGCGGTGAAGGTGGCAATCACTGTGTCACCGGCGCCGGTGACATCTGTTACCTGGTCGGACCCGAAAATCGGAATGTCGGCCGGTTTGTGACGGTGAGTGAAGGCAACCATGCCATCACGCCCGCGTGTGATCACCAGCGACTGCAGCTTCATCCGCGATATAACCTGCTCGGCCGCCGCGCACAGCGTTCGCCAATCGTGGCCGATCCGCACTCCCAGCGCCGCCTCGACCTCGGGCTCATTGGGTGTAGCCGCGGTAACTCCAGAATATTCCAGCATACGGTAGCGCGAATCAAGCACTACGGGCACTCCCCGCAGCCCGCCCTTGTAGCGGACTGCGTTCAGGATCGCCGGGGTGGCTGCCCCGTAGCCATAGTCTGAAATGAGCAGGACGTCCGAGGCGCGAGCGTACTCGCGCGCGGCCAGCACCAACTCGCGTTTCAAATGACGGTTGGGCTCAGCCTCAGGTTCGCGATCCACCCGCACCACCTGTTGCCTCGCCGTGTGGGTCATGCCAGCGAGGATGCGCGTCTTGGTGACTGTCGTGTAACTCTTGTCCTTCAACACGCCGCTCACGGGCACGTGCTTGTGGCGGAATGCCTTAAGCAGCAGACGACCGGGTTCGTCGTCGCCGACTACGCCGACTGGCAGCACATTGACTCCCAGGTCCGCGAGATTGCTGACGGCGTTGGCTCCGCCACCGGGCACCACGCTGCGTTCCTGATGTTTAAGAATCAGCACCGGCGCTTCGCGTGAAACCCGGGAAATCTCTCCGAAAATGAATTCGTCGGCCACTAGATCGCCGAGCACGGTGACCGTGACTTTGGGGAAGGCTTCGACGATCTTCCTTAGCCGCTCGGTTTCTCTGAGGCGCTTGGTCATCGTGTGTGCCGGGTATGCACTTCAGCCGTAGCGCCGCCGTCCCGGCGGCTGTGGTGGGCGCGTCCCCGGGCCGAGGACGGGCCGTCCTCGGGACAGCCGGCCAGAGGCCGGCGCTACAAAAGGCAACCCGATTTTCTCACGCCGAACGCCTTCTCTCCGCAATCCTGGCCAGCATGGTATCCACAGCGTTAGCTGCGTCGGCCAGTTCCATCTTGACTCGGACCACGGCCACAGGCTCAAGCGCTGTCAGATATCTGCCCAGATTGACTGCGTCTTTTTCTGTAGTCACAAAACCGTCAGCTTCGCTGCGCTGTCGCAGGTTCAGCAAATCACGGATGTCCTGCTCGGTATAGGCGTGGTGGTCGCGATAAAAGGCTTCGGCAACCGGCTCGATGCCGGCAGTGCGCAGTTGCGCGACGAAATTCTTCGGCCGCGCGATGCCGCAGAACACGACCGGCCTGGCTGGAACGTTGGTGGGGACGATCCCGCGACGGGCTCGCCAGACCAGCTTCTGGTCCAGCGGGAACGCCTGCGGAGACGCGCCGCTGGTGAGCACCACAGCGTCGGCGCGGCCAAGCGAGGTCAGCGGCTCGCGCAGTCTTCCTGCAGGAAGCAGGCGATCACGAACATCTTCTGGAGTGACCAGCACAATATCGAAATCCCGGGCAAGTGAGCGATGCTGGAAGCCATCGTCCAGCAGGTGGAGTTGCGGTCCGAACTTTTGTTCGGCAAAGACGCCGGCGGCGTGGCGTGCTTCTCCAACAATGACTGGGACATTCAGACGCCGCGCCAGCAGCAGAGGTTCGTCGCCGAAATCATGAGGCGAACCGGCGGGGTCTACCAGGGCCACGCCTCGGGTCTTGCGTCCGTAGCCGCGCGAGAGGACATCAAATTTCACGCCGCGCGCGCTCAGCAGCTCTCCCAGCAGGAGCACGAAGGGCGTTTTGCCCGATCCTCCGACAGAGAGATTTCCGACGCTCACCACGGGACCATTGAGCGTCTGCGCACGAGCCAGGCCGCGGTCGTACAGCGCATTGCGTGCACGAACACCGAGCTCAAACATGGCGCTTAGCGGATCATTCTTTGTAATCGTGTGTGTCACCACGACAAGTTTTCCAGCAATTGTTCCAGCGCCCGCAGCGTCTTTTCGGTTGCGCCCATTTGTGAGCGCAACGTTTCGGCGCCACGGCGGCCCAGCGCCATTCGCTCGGTTTCATTTGAAAGCAAATCCATGAGAACCAGCGGAAACTCCGCTGGTCCGACCACTCGGACAGCATCCTGACTTTGAAACAGACTGATGATGTCACGGAAATTCTCGGTATGATTGCCGACCATGATGGCCACGCCGTGCTGCGCCGGCTCGATGATATTGTGTCCGCCGCGAGGGACCAGACTTCCGCCCACGAAGGCCACGTCGGCCAGCGCATAAAGGGACGCGAGGTCGCCAATGGTATCGACCAGAAAGACACCGCCGGCGATGGCGTCGCCACTCCATAAGGATCGCCGCCAAAAGCGGATGCCAAGTTGTTCCACCAGTTGCGCAACTTCACTAAACCGTTCGGGACGGCGCGGCGCCAGAATCATTACGGCCCGAGGATGGCTGGCCAGCACGTTCTCGAAAGCGCGCAACAGCAGCCCCTCCTCACCTTCCACCGTACTGCCGCAAACCACTACCGGCCCGGCGCCACCTTGATGAAAGTTCGCTCGCAGGCTGGCGACAACCGGCGGAGGATCAGGCGCTCTCACATCAAATTTCAGATTGCCGCTGACCTGCACGCGATCTGCGGGCGCGCCAATTTCACGCAAACGGGAGGCGTCCTCGCTGGTTTGCGCCAGAAACAGGTCGACGTTATTGAGAACGCCCTTCCAGATGCGCCGGAAGCGACGGTACCCGGACCGGGAGCGATCGGAAATTCGCGCATTCACCACGGCAACGCGGGCGCCGCTGGCACGCGCCAGCCGCAAGAAATTTGGCCAGAACTCGGTCTCTGCGAGGACCAGCAGCTGCGGTTGCAACGCCGATAAATACGGTCGAATGGCAAATGCGAAATCCAGCGGGAAATAGAAGACGCTGTCTTCGCCAAAGTGCTTCTTGGCCAGCTTCTGGCTAGGGGCGGTGGTCGTTGAAACCACAACTCGATGAGTTGGAAAGCACCGGCGCAACTCCGTAACTAACTCGCTGACCGCCAACACCTCACCGACCGAAACCGCGTGCACCCAGATTGCAGGCACGGATTGTGACTGCAGTCGCGGCGGGACTCTACCCAGGCGCTCGCCCAGGCCTTCGCGGTACTTGCCATGGCGCCGCTTCCCGAACATCCAATAGGGCAGGCTGGCCAACAGGCCTGCTGCCAGCAGCGCGCTGTAGAACAAGTACATGAAGGAAGAGACATTCTAACCGCAAGCCGCACCGGGCAAGGCACCAGTACACGGGTCGCGCGCATCCTATAATCAAGCATCATGTTACGAGGGGCTTTTAGGATTGTCCTTTTCCCGGTTGTGGCCATTGCCGCCATCGCCCTGACTCCTTTGTGGTGCCTGGCGGCAAAGGAATTCGTCATGCCACAAGCCAAGCCCGCCACGACATACCCTGCGCACGACCAGCATCCCATGGAAGCCGTGACGGTCGCGGTCGATCCCTACGATCTAACGGAAAAGACAAACATCTTTTCCGTTCATTACAGTGAGCTCGGCTTTCTTCCCATCTTCGTGGTTGTCACCAATGACAGCAACCAGCCGGTTGAGCTGGCCGGCGTGAAGGCCCAACTGGTGACGGTGAACCGCGCCAAACTTTTGCCCGCAGCCGAGGAAGACATCGCGCGGCGACTTACTCGTCCTTCAGCCAGCACCAACCGCTATCCGATTCCTTTTCCCACCAAGAAAGTGAAGGGTGGACTGAGCAAGCAGGCCATCGAAGAAATAGCGCGTGCCCAGTTTGTCGCCAAAGCCGTCGAGGCACACAGTACGCAGTCTGGATTTCTGTTCTTCGATGTCTCCGGCATATCGGTGCCTCTGGCCGGCGCGCACTTTTACCTCACTGGCGTACGTGACGCCAAAGGGAACGAGCTGATGTACTTCGAAATTCCGCTGGAAAAGTATCTCAGCGCGCCAACAAAATCAAACTGACTGCTGGGACTAGCTCCTTTGCGGTGCAAACGTAATCACTCGAGAGCAGTAATTCTGCGGATGGGGATTGGCTCTTGCGTGCTAAGAGGTGGAGGGAGCAGTGGAAGACTCCAGCGAGCGCGAGGGGGAAAAGCGAGTGATCAAGTTGCGGCAGCGCAGCCAACCGTGAGGGAGGGTTTGTGGGCCGAGGAAGTGGCCGAGCTGTGGGAACCGTGGATGGGAGCGGTAGGTGAACCGGCCGCGAGGCCGTCAGCAAACGCCGGGCGATGTCTGGCTCGCCAACAACCTGAGTGGCACCGGCCGCGATCCTGATCGGTCGAGGAAAGTAGGCGGGAACCCGACGAATCACCGTTGAGAACTCGTGCTGTGTACGTGAATAAGCTCCTCAGAACCGCACTTTTGCACCGCAAAGTAGCTA
>CATPBJ010000200.1 GCA_955652395.1 uncultured Terriglobales bacterium
ACGGCCAACCGCCAGTCGGACCTGTGCGGCACGAGGTGATCGCCGTCGCCCTCCTACAAAATGAGCGGCCGAGGAGATGTAGGTGTTTGGGAAGATTCGTTGGCCGAGTGTGGTGTACTCTGCTCTCGCGCGCGCAAGAGACCGCTGACGCTGACGGCTGCCAGCGCCAAGAGCGGCAGGATGCCCCGCTTCATGTGTCCTTTTCCCGCCTGAACCGAAACGGAGTCTAGTCCCCCCAAAGGCGGCAATGCAAAGGTCGAAATCCGGCACTGGCGGCAGGGCCTCGCCAGCGTTCGCGCTGGAGACCCAGAACAGCAGCGCCTTGCAGAATCGAGATGGCGACTTTGGTATCTACTCGCCCGCACCCATCATCACAATCGGCATTGTCGGCGTGGACGACCCCTGCTCCGGCTCTACGGTAATAGCAAAGGTCTTGGCTTCCACACCGGCGGGCAGGGGCGGTTCAACCACGGTCGCGCTGCCCCGGGCATCGGGCTTGAACACCCCGGCTGGGATGGGCGATCCGTTCGTCGGGATCAGCCACAGTTCATAAGCTTTCTGCGATGGTAAAACCGGCATGTTGCTGGCCAGGAAAATCAGACTGGAACGGTCCCGCACATAGATCGCCTTGCCCTGCGGCTGCGGAGGAGTCTGTGCTGCCACCAGGGTCACACGCAGCGCATCGGTCGATGTCAGCGTGGACACTACTTCCCGTGCTCGTTCAAGTTGCGCTTGTTGTTGCGCGGATTCGTCCTGTAAATGGGCCACCCGCTGTGCCAGGCGGTCGCTCTGCTGCCAGAAGAAGCCCGCCACCAGCAGGAGAGCTGCTGTAGCCAACCAGGGCAGGAACGTCCATGCCAAAGAGGTTTGGCGTGCCGCAGTCTTTTGCGCTCGCGGCTCTTGCGCAATTGCCTTCAACAATCGTTCGCGGGAGCGCCGCGGCGGCGCAGCTCCTGACGCCGAAAGCGCGAGCAACGCCATGTCTCCACGCAACCGCTCCAGTTCGCGGCGGCAGGCCGGACACTCTTCCAGATGTTTCCCGAGCGCGACACGCTCGTCACCCTGAAGTACTCCCAGGGCCAGCAGCGCGAGATCGTCGGCGAATTGTTCGTGCGCGCTCATGTCTCAAAGACCTTCCGCAGGGCCTGCAATCCGGTGCGAATGCGAGTCTTGATCGTTCCCAGGGGCTCTCCCGTCTTGGCCGCAATTTCCGTATGGGTCAGCCCTTCAAAGTAGGCCATCTCCAGTGCGCTTCGTTGTGGCGCCGGCATGCCCCCCAGCGCGCCCCGTACTTTCTCCATTGCCCGCGCCCGTTCCGCCTCGCCCGCCATGTCCGGTTCCACCGAAACCACCACATCCGCGATATCCGTTTCCGGACGCCGCTTGCGCAAACCATCAATCGCCCGATTCCGCGCAATCACTCCCAGCCACGCCCCCAGGTTGCCGCGGCTCGAATCAAATGCTGCGGGATTGCGCCACAACTGCAGGAACACTTCCTGCAACACATCCTCCGCCGCGCCCGTGTCGCCCAGCACGCGCAGCGCCACCGCATACACCAGGGAAGAATAGTGGTCGTAGAGCGTCGCCATCGCGCTCTCATCGCCAGAGCGTATGGCCCACACCAGCGAGGCCTCGTTCGTCCCTGCCTTTAGTTCAGCGCCAGACAAACCGTTATCTCATCCTTTCAGAAGTACGGCCACAAGCCCTCAGCGGATTGCTCGGGCTTTGCTTACCTTTGTACCATCCCCTTGGCCCACAATCGGTTACCCCGATGGTTGGCCGCCGCTCCCGCACTGCGTGCCGCGAAACCATAGCAGCATCCGTGTGTCTTCGACAAGCCGTGCGGATGGCCGAGAGAAACTACGCAGGCCAAGTTCTCCCGGAAGAATCCATCGAATCCTCCGAAGGCAGCGGGGAAGCGGCGAAGCCCTGTAAGGCGAAAGAAACGGCCCCCAACCACGCCCGAAATCAGGAGAGTAAACTACCTCGGAGGATTCTAAATGGGAGATCTAAGCCGCATCGGGGTAGCCATCGATACAGAACTGCTTCGCCGTTTCGACCGCTTCATTACGCAAAAAGGTTACGAGAACCGCTCCGAAGCATTCCGTGATCTCATCCGCGACCGCCTGGTCGGCTCGGCTGTAGTTGCTCCCGACGCTTTGGTAGTGGGCACCCTCACTCTCATTTACGACCATCACACTCGCCTCTTGCCCGAGAAACTCACAGACCTCCAGCATGAGCATCATCACGTGATCATCTCCACGCTTCATGCTCACCTGGATCACGAAAGCTGCCTTGAAGTAGTCGTGCTTCGCGGCAAGTCAAAAGAAGTGCAAAGACTGGCCGACCGCCTGATCAGCACCAAGGGCGTTCAGCACGGACGCCTGGTGATGAGTTCACCAGAAACCGCTGCCCACCATCATCACCACTAAGGTCGAATGTACGCAGGAGCGTCCCACTCTTCGGATGGAGAGCAACAAGCCTTACTGGCTTCGCATAGCCAGCTGCCGCTCCTCCGGCGTCATCTGTTTCCACAGCACTTCGAGATCTCGCTGCACCCGCGAATTCCCCGGGTCCCCATGCAGTGCTTTGGCGAACCAGCGATAGGCGGTTGGAAGATCGCGGCCCACGCAGTGCCCGGTCGCGTACATGGCTCCCAGCAAGGTTTGGGCTCTGGCATTCGACTGTCGTGCGCCGATCTGAAGGTTTCTTTGCGCCCGTTCACAGTCTTCAGGAACCCCTCGTCCGTACAGGTATTTCTCTCCGTCGGCCACTAGCCGGTCTTCAAAGCTGTCCGGAGGAGCCGCCGGCAGCGGCTTACGATTTACTGATTTCGGCGGCGCGGCAGTCGCAGCACGCATCTCCTTCGGTGCTGATTCCGTCGTCTCGGGCTCGCTCGCTTGCGCAGGGGCCGCGGCCGGCGACTTCGCCCCCGCTGCGGAATCAGGGCGGTCATTGGTCTGCGAGGCTTGGGTCTGCGAGGCTTGGGACTGCGAGGCTTGGTCGCCTGGTTTCGCCGCAACGGATGGGTTGGCAGGAGCACCAGCGCCAGGCTCCGCAACAGGAGGCGGTACCGCTTCGCTCGTCGCCGGTTGCGCCTCCGGCGGCGCCGGATTCGCAGTCGGCTCCACGGGGACACTTGGAGCAGCTGCCGCGGCAGAATCTGGAGCCGGAACCGGGGGCGTGCTGACCGGCGGACGATTACTGATTGTCGGCTTCAGGATGAACCCTGACCAGGGATAGCCGTCGCGCTGCCAGTGCCATGCCAGCAATGCTCCGCTCGCGACCAGCAGAAGCAGGGCCAGATAGAGCCGCCCATGGCCTCGAGGCGGCTCGTCTTCCAGAAGGTATTCCAAATCACGGGAACGCTCGTCCCCCAGTCCCAAAAAAGACGGACCGCTTACTGGGATTCTGACTCTCTCGCGCCCCACGTTACTCGGGACTGCAGCTGGAGGCGGTCCCAAGGGAGCTCCACACATGCCGCAGAAACGGTATTGTGGATTATTCTCCTGGCCGCATTGAATGCATCGCACTGTCATGGCCGTCGGCATAACTATACTAATTCAGATGCGAAGTCGGAACGTCCCTTTGGTATACCGCCTCCTACCAATAACGACCAATCGTCCGACGTGGACTTCCGGCAGGTCCAAACTCCTCCGCTGAACGGATCTGGTGAGGCTTTGATCCGGGCAAGGCTCAAGTGGGACCGGGTTTCCGGCGAGTAAGGTTCGACTAGGTTTTTGGTTCCGCAGTCCTCTCTGGGAAAGCCGGTAGAGGGTCGCAAAGGCACCACTACCCGGCAAGCCCTCCACCTTTACACCTTGGTCTACAGCGTGTTACCTTAAATGCACGTTACGATCAAATTGAAACTAGAAGACAGGAGTGCACTAGGTTAGTGCTAGCCAGAGAGCAAAAGAAATCCCTCATCGACCAGTACGGCACGCATCCCACCGATACGGGCAGCCCCGAAGTCCAAATCGCGTTGCTTAGCGAACGGATTGGCCAATTGACGGATCACTTCAAAACGCACCAGAAGGACCACGGTTCGCGCCGCGGTCTTCTCATGCTGGTCAGCAAGCGTCGCCGCTTGCTGGACTACCTCAAGCTATACGATTCCGAACGATACAAGACGGTTGTGCATAAGCTGGGCCTGCGCAAGTAGGTTTCTGCAGGGCCGTTCCCGGCTCGGGGTGTATTCGGCCGGACCACCATCGGAATCATCTGGCCGTTGCGCAGACGGCCATCACGAAACAAGGAAAAAAGCCGCGAACGGTGTGTTTCCGGCCCTCCCAGAACGCTACTGGCTCTTGCCCTTCAACTGTGCAGCCTCTCCAGACGCGCGCGTGTCCTCCTGCCAAAAGGAAATGAATCATGAAACAAGAAGTATCGGTTGAACTTGCTGGCGGTAAATCCATCTCTTTTGAAACCGGAAAATTAGCCAAGCAGGCGCACGGTTCAGTCGTAGTGCGCATTGGCGACAACGTCGTTCTCGCCACCGCCACGGCTAACCCTGATCCCCGCGAGGGCATAGATTTTTTCCCCCTGACCGTCGACTATCGCGAATACACTTACGCCGGCGGACGCATTCCCGGCGGCTTCATCAAGCGCGAGGGCCGTCCCAGCGAACGAGAAATCCTCACCAGCCGCCAGATTGACCGCCCGGTGCGCCCCTTGTTTCCCGAAGGCTTCCGCTGTGAGACCCAGGTAATCGCCTTCGTCCTCTCCGCCGACACCGAGAACGACCCTGACGTAGCCGGCATCAATGGCGCATCGGCCGCCCTCACCATCTCCGACATACCATTCGAAGGTCCGATCGGCGCGGTTCGCGTAGGCCTGGTCAACGGCGCATTCGTCATCAACCCCACCTACAGCGAGATGCGCGAGAGCCTGCTGAACATCATGGTGGTCGGTACGGCCGACGGCATCGTGATGATCGAGTCCGGCGCCCAGGAAGTGAAAGAGGAAACAGTCGTTGACGCCATCGAGTTCGCCCACGCCGAAATCAAAAGGATTTGTGCCGCCATCAACGACCTCCGCCAAAAGGCGGGAAAGCCAAAGCGCCAGGTGACGCCACCGGAATTCGATCAGGCCTACTACGATGACCTGAAGAAACGTGTCGGCGCCGACCTCAGCGACCGTCTCGACACCCAGAAACATCCCAAGGCGGAAAGCTACACCCTGGTCAGAGAGCTCAAGAAACAGCTGCAGGCTGCCATTCCGGAAGACGATGAAGCGGCGCAGAAGAAATTCAAGACCTACTTCGAAACCCTGCGCGAACGGATCTTCCGCGAACAGGTCATTAACCAGAAGCGCCGCCCCGACGGCCGCGCTTTTGATCAAATCCGCGACATCTGGATCGAAGTCGGCGTCCTCCCGCGCACCCACGGGTCCGCCATCTTTACCCGCGGCGAAACCCAGGCGCTGGTCACCACTACCCTAGGTACAAGTGACGACATGCAGCGTCTCGAGGTCTTCGAAGGCGAAGCCAAAAAGCGCTTCATGCTGCACTATAACTTCCCTCCGTTTTCGGTTGGGGAAGTTGCATTTCTGCGTGGGGCAGGACGGCGCGAAATTGGCCATGGCGCACTGGCGGAACGTTCCATCTCGAACGTCCTGCCGGGCGAAGACAAGTGGCCCTATGCCATGCGCGTGGTCTCCGACATTCTCGAGTCGAACGGTTCGTCCTCAATGGCTTCGGTTTGCGGTGCTTCTCTGGCACTGATGGATGCTGGCGTACCCCTTAAGTCGCCTGTGGCAGGCGTTGCCATGGGCTTAGTCAAAGAAGGCGAGAACTACGCCATCTTGACCGACATCGCAGGCGCCGAAGACCATTACGGTGATATGGATTTCAAAGTCGCCGGCACCAAAGACGGCATCACTGCCCTGCAGATGGACATCAAGGTCGGAGGCATCACTGCGCAGATCATGCGCGAGGCTCTGTCTCAGGCCCAGCGCGGTCGTCTGTTTATTCTCGACAAGATGAACGCGGTGCTGCCCGCTCCTCGAGAGAAAGTTTCGTCCTTTGCTCCACGTATCTACACCCTGCAGATTCCGGTGGACAAGATTCGCGACGTCATTGGGCCCGGCGGCAAGATGATTCGCAGCATCATCGAGCGCACCGGCGTGAAGATCGACGTCGAGGACTCCGGCAAGATCAACGTAGCCTCAAACGACGAGGCTTCGGCAGCCAAAGCCTTGCAGATCATCGGCGACCTGACGGCCACGGCCGAGATAGGCAAAACCTATCTTGGTACAGTGACCCGACTGGCTGACTTCGGCGCCTTCGTCGAGATCATCCCGGGTACCGATGGCCTGCTGCACATCAGCGAAGTCGCGGAGCACCGCATCAAGGACGTCCGCGATGAACTGAAGGAAGGCGACCAGGTACTGGTAAAAGTGCTGGCCGTCGAAGGCAACCGCATTCGTCTGTCGCGCAAAGCCATTCTCAAAGAACAACGCGCCAAGATGGGCGGCGGCGAACCCCCGCCGGAAAACGGCGGCGGAGACAGCAGCGCTGAACCCGCTCCTGCCCCCGCGCTGACCATCGAAGGCGGCGCTGATTTCGCCGACGACGAACCCAACTTCAACCGTGATGCCCCCGTAGCCGGAGCTGGCGCAGGAGATCGTGGCCCAGAACGCAGCGCAGATCGTGGCCCCGATCGAGCTGGTGACCGAGGTGGAGACCGCGGTCGTCGCCCTGGCGGCGGCGGTGGCCGAGGACGTGGACGAGGCGGCCCGGGACGCGGTGGCCGTGGCGGTTTCGGCGGCGGCGGCCGCCACTAAGAGAGCTAATGGAGGGACCGCCGAGCGAAAGCTCGGCATCCTTGCAAGGCCGCGATAAAAATCGCGGCCTTTCTGTTGTGTGCCGAACATGTTCGACAGCTTGGAGGTGAAAGCCCTCTTCACAACGTGATGGACGTGAAGGGATAGCGAAGCGCAAGGGTGAAATAACACCCGTCGCGAGACGGGGCCTGAAAGAAGCGCGGAGCAAAGATGC
>CATPBJ010000201.1 GCA_955652395.1 uncultured Terriglobales bacterium
GTTCTTCGCTGCGGTCGCCCGTGACATCGTCCGCTGGATGGATGAGCGGCTTAGCGACCGTGATCACGGCGGCTTTTACGCCTCCCAGGACGCTGACTACTCGATGGACGATGACGGCGACTATTTCACCTGGACTCGCGCCGAGATGCAGGCTGTCCTCACCGAAGAGGAATCGGCGGTTGCTGGCCTGCACTATGACGTCAACGAAGTCGGCGAGATGCACCACAATCCCGAGAAAAATGTTTTGTACGTCCGAGCTTCGCTCGAGGAAGTCGGCAAACGTCTGAACTTGTCCGTGGAACGTGTGCGCGCCTTACTGGAGTCTGCCCGGCAGAAGATGTATGCCGCTCGTCTAAAACGGCCGCCGCCCTACGTCGATAAGACAGTCTATGTGGGTTGGAACTCGCTCTGTGTCTCGGCCTACCTGGAGACCGCGAAGGTGCTGAAGCTTGAGGCGGCCAAACACTTCGCACTACGTTCCCTGGACCGCGTCCTCGCGGACGCGTGGCAGTCGGAACAGGGCCTACAGCACGTGGTCGCCTATTCCGACCCCGCCGCTGAGCGGAGACTGGTCCCTGGCTTGCTTGACGATTATGCCTTCACTGCAGTCGCTTGCCTCGATGCCTACGAGGCCACCACTGACCTCAGCTATTTCAATTTCGCGCAGCGCATCATAGACAAGATGGTGGACCGTTTCTTTGATCCCGTATCTGGAGGATTTTTCGACACCGCCGCATATGGAACAGTAAAGGCCCTCGGAGTACTGGGCACGCGGCGGAAACCGTTTCAGGATTCTCCGACTCCTGCTGGAAATTCCGTGGCCGCCATCGCGCTGCTCCGGCTGTACGCTTTCACCAATCAGCCAAGCTATCGCGAGAAGGCGGAACAAACGCTGGAGTTGCCCGCCGCCCTTGTTGGAAAATTCGGGATTTTTGCCGCGACCTACGGCATTGCGGCGGTGCATCTCTTACATCCCCACACCCAGATCGTCGTCATCGGAGAAGACGATTTGGCGGAGCAGTTGTGCACCATCGCCGAAGGCTTCTTTGCGTTTCATAAAACGGTGCTAAAGCTGGCAGCGAACAAGGCCGTCCCGCTAAATCTGCCGCCCGCCCTGGCGGAGACCATACCGCATTTGCAAGCGACCAAAGAGGGGAAGTCCGTGGCAGTGGTCTGCTCAGGATTCAGCTGTCAGCCTCCGGTCATGGACCCCGAACACTTCCGGCGAAGCCTGGGCATCGCGCTGAAGAACTGAAGGACCAACGTTCCGCGGAAGGCAAAAAAAGAGGGCTGACCATTGCGATACGCAAATCGGTCAGCCCTACCAGGTCCAAAGCCACCTGCGCAGCTAGTTAACAGCTTCTCATCAATCCCCATCTGCCTACTTCTTTGAACAATCGGGATTGTTGGGATTGCACGTTGGCCTCGGGCCCAGATCTGCATTGAGTATCGGGGTCGCGATTGCCACGTACGTGCAAGCCAAACCTACCATCAGGATCAACATCCTGACCGCACGTTTCATGGTGTTCTCCTTACGCTGCGAAGCTCCTGGGAGGAAGCCTCGCGGTGGCGGCATTATACAGGGGACCGCCTCCGAGTCCAGACTTTTCTCCTGGACCACTGCGCCGATCGCGCGATCAATCGCGTTTCTTGTTCAAGTATTACGTGAGGTGACAAGCCGAAATGGATCAGACGCCTGAAGGTTAAGAATGAAACGAAACTATCACGAAGTGAAACGCTTATTGAACCCGTCGGCTCGGGGATGGAACGGAATGGATGCCACTCCGGAGGGAGAAAGCCGGTTCCGCCACGGAATCGGGCGCGGCTTTCTTGGGTGAATAGTCAGTCTGGGTGCGGGAGAAAGCGCGATCCACCATGCTCTCAAACATCGGTATCAGCGAATCGTCTTGCACCGGACTCTGAAGATCAGCCAGGCTCTTCTCCCAGCGGTGCGACGCGAACAATTCCGCTCCGGGAGCTCGCGCCGCGCACTTGGCCAAGGAATATCCCAGCCAGACGAGGATCGCCATGTTATAGGCCACGAGATTGATCACGTCGACTGTAACTTGAGACGCATGGCCACTCACCTGGAAAGCCAGCGTTCCCAATTCGACTCCCGCAGCTAAGCCCCAGCCCAGCGAAAATCCGAAACTATGTTGTTTCCATGACACTCCGAGATAGCGGGAAAATACCAGGAGAAACAGAATGAGTCCAACCTGCGCTACCCGCACGCAGCGAGTAACGGTCAGGACCGCCTGAACGATCGGCCCTTGATCCCCTAAAGGGCTGGAAGCCGCAACCACAAAACCGACCAGCGACATGACCAAGGCGGCCCACTTGAAAAGCACCGACCCCAGATCTTTGAGCGTGTAATAAGGACGGAATACATCCAGAAAGATTTCATAGATAATCATGAAACCCAGGACAAGATTAATCGCAGAGCATGCCCAATAAATCCAGAAGTACGCCGTGTAACTGAGACTTGACCAGTGGTACATCGGAAACAAGATGCTAAACGCCAGGATCTGGAAGCAGATGTAAGCGAAGAAAACAGGAAACAGGCGGTGCAGCTTGTGGCGCAACATCGCGGCCCCCACCGCCAGTTGCAGGATGGCGTGGGCGACCCAGAGCGCGGTTTGGTAGTCAGCGGTCATCAACCAGTTTTTTCTGCCAACCGGGGGCGCCACGGTTGACGGAGTGCTCCGATTAGACCCCTCTTATACATAACCTTAGCAGTTCTGCTCCAACGGTCAATGTACAAAAGTAATCCGAAGTAATGGTTACCGGAATGACCTGAAACCAGCCTCGGTCAGCCAAGGTGCACCTGTGCGCGACCGGTTGATTCCTTCTGGCGCTCGCGAAGCTAAAACGCGCGCGATCCGCCGGAGACCTGAGCAAGGCACGAGCAGGACCGCTCCTTCGTCACCCTTGAGTTATTGATTTTGATCGAGATAGAACATGTCCAGCACATGACTCTTGCTGTCGATCAACAACACCCGCCCGCCATAGACCACGCGTTCCAGATCATTAGGCAACCGGGGCAGCTGCTCTTCGCAGGCCAAAGGCAGAGACTGAGCCTGATTCTGAACCTCGGAAGGTAAGCTTCCGCCGCGATGTATCTGCCGCTCTGAGCCGGAGGGCAGTTCCGGGCGCTGAGTCGCGGCCTGAGGAAGGTCGGAGGCATGGTCGTTGACGCAGCTTCGGATCGTCCTGCGATCGCGGGCCGTGAACAAAGGAGTATTGTCGTCCGGCCCCGTCGCCGAATCTGAAGGCGAAGGGGAATCGGAGGGCGGAGCGGCAGGTACGGGCATCGCTCCGCCATTGGAGGAGGGGCCGGCCGCTGGCGCAGCCGTAGGCACCGACGCCGCGGAGGTAACAAAAGTCAGGACGGCTTCTGATTCGACGACTGCTGGCTTCTTGCCGGTGGCGGCTGCCGCACCCGTGCCGGCGGCTCCGCCCGCCAGAGTGCCGATCGCGGCGCCTTTGCCTCCACCCGCAATGGCTCCGATGACGGCACCCAAGGCCGCTCCGCCACCGATCTTGGTGGCATTGCTTTTGGCGTGCGATTCGCCCTTAATCACCAGCGACTCCACATGAATCGACGCTGCCACCGTTCCCGAGCTGACGGTGTTCAGCACCAAGTCGAGTTCGCCGGGTTCACTGAGCCGGCCCGTGGGATGCACATCCGTGACCCGGCCGATGACATCGGCGCCCTTGGGGTAGAGTTCTCTACCGTTCACTTGAATCGGCTCGTCCAGCGTACCGCGGAATGTGTCTCCCATCTGGGTCTTTTCGCTGCTCAGGTTGTCGATCATGCGAACCCGGATCGATGTACCGGAAGGAATCTCCAGAGATTTCTGCCCCAGTGCGGGCAGCGGCGCGAGAGCCAGCAGAACAAACGTCAGCCCCGCGCCGGCTAGCTGGAAGTATTTACCATTCATGTCCTTTTCACCTCGTTGAAATTTCCACAAGCCAGGCAAAGCGGCGTTTCTCTTTCTTGGGATGCACACGCATGCCGTGTGGCTGCATTAATGATGTCGGCAATCTGCGTATCAGGTTTCTGTCCCAATGAAAATGAAGTAAGAGCAAGCCCAAAGATTTGCACGAATGGTTGAGCGCGGACGAGTGGTGAGAATGATGTTGTACTCGCCGGAAATCTCCAGAACGTCCAGCACCGACGGCGAAGCCTGCGGGCCAACCGTTGCGAGATAGGCCAGGAACTCGTGAATTTCTGCTCCTGCTCGATAGCCCTGCGCTACGAAGGACAGCTCGGCCTTTGCTTCCGCGAAGTGCCAACCCAGGGATGCCGCCGCCGTCACCGCATTTTCGTAAGCCTGCTCGGAAACGGTTCCCGGACCAGGATTGTCGAAAACGAGGCGTAGTTTGCGATCGTCCTCGCGGCTGAACTCGCGTACTTTCAGCGACCCGGACTTGGCAGTGGCTTTCCAGTCCACATGGCGGGCCGAATCCTCCGGCATGTACTCGCGGATGAGATACAGGTCGTCGCCGCGGCCGCGGGCAAAGGTTTCAAATTCACCAGTGATGAGGGGGAGCACTTCAAAAAATTTGCCTGTCGCTTCAACCGGCGGATACACCAAGATCTCCCGAGCCAGAGCCACGCGCCGCGTCTTCGTAAGAAAGGCAAAGGGAAAGCGGGTGGCCAGACCAAAGCTGTTCTGTTGATAGCGCCCGCGGCGCGGGAAGCACAGTTCCAACTCGGCAACGAGTTCAGCGGCCGCCGGAATGTACGGAAAGTATGCCGACTCCGTAAAGATTCCGGGGGGAGGGGCGGCGCCATCGGTGACGCGGCGAAGCTGGCGGTCCGGCAGTCTCACCCACTGTTTGGCTGCAGGCTGTCCGGGCGGAAAGCCAAAGGTGGCAGGGACCCACTGCCACTGCCCGGAGGGCTTTTGCTTGAGTGGCACCACGCTGACGGAGAAAGACGGCAGCCACCGGCGGCGGTTCCGGACTCCGATCTTCCCCTGCGTGCGACGTCCCGCGAAAACCTGCTCAGGCAGACGGATATCCAGTTCCAAGTCGCGCAGCACGATCGCGGACGCGACACCCGATATCAGTATGGCCGCCAGCATCGCCGCCACAATCACGTACAGCAGGTTGTTGCCGGTATTCAGTGCCGCAACCCCGATCAGGAGGATGGTTACGACGTAGACGATTCCTACCCCGGTCACGTCGTAGTTGAAGGCGTCGCGTACCCGGCCGCTGGCAACCCGTCTGGCCAGATACGGCACCGTGGTCAGGCCCACCACGACCGCCAGCGTCAGCGCCATCGAAGCCAGAATGACGGTGGTCCAGAGGCTGCCCGATTCGCGCGCCACCGTGGAAAAGAGTGCCGCGACGAAAGCCAGAACCAGTCCGAGAAGGGCCAGCAAAAAGCGCTTCCAGATTTCCGGGATCTCGAAACGCAGGAACCGGGCACGCGATCGAATCGCGGCGGCGTGCGCCGGCACTGCGGATATTACGGGATCAGCCATGTGCGCGATTCGCTGTTTCGAGGTTAGCACCGCCGCGACTGAGCATCAATCCGTTTTGCGTTGACCGGAAATCCGCCGTAACCATGCCGTCGCTTTCTCGGTCGCCTGGTCCGCGGCACGGCCGATCTTCGGAAAACGCTCTCGCAGCCTGGTCAATAGCCGGTGTGCCCAAATATATTCCGAAGACAGGATGATTAAGCCGACGACTAGGAACAACACACCCTGCAGGATAGGCAGAAACAGGCCCAAGATTCCCAACAGGATGAATCCCCAGCCCACGATCAGGATGAGGATTCGCTTGGTGTAGGGTTTCACGAAGAAAAGACTCTCTGTTCTTTCTCTCTTGTTTTCTCTGTTCTCTGTTCGAAGGTATCAGGCAGAGTGTGCTGCGGCGGAAATCCTTTGGATAGATATCAGGGCGTTGTCAGCAGGGTTCTTAGAAAGTTCTGGACAGGAACCCAATCACCGATGAGTTGAACCGCTCGGGCACCTCTTCGTACGGCAAGTGCCCGACGCCCTCAAATATTTCGAGACGGCAATGCTTGAACTGCTGGCGCAACCGCTCCGCGGAATCGGGACTTACCGCCGTATCCTTGCTGCCCCAGAGGAGCAGGGTTGGGATTTCTGCGATGCGCGGCAGCGCCGCTTCCAGATCCGCAAGATCGCGGCTCCATGACTTCACTACGCGCAGCCCGTAGTTAAGGGTGCCGGGGATCTTGAAAGGAGCCGAGTAGCCAGCCCGAGTACCTGGGCGTATGCGCTGAGCGTCGCCGTAAAGGCGACGCAGTAACTTGTCGTGCATAATTCCCACGAACGGTTCGAAACGGAGGAGGAGCCACGAAACAGGCGCGCTGCTCACAATTGGGGCGAGCCGCCTTCCGTGAGCTGACCAGGGGTTGACGGGAGCGACAAGAATCAGGCTCCGCACTCGCTCCGGTGCCAGGGCCGCGGTCATCATGGCTACCGCGCCGCCGTGAGACGTGCCCAGCAGATCGCAGGAAGCAACGCCAACGCCATCAAGAAAACGCAGCAGACATTCGGCGTGGGCGCGGAAGCTGCAATTCGGATTGGGTGGCCGGTCGGAAAATCCCACACCCGGCATGTCCACCGCGTATACCGTCGCCTTCTCGGCCAGAGCAGGCAGGGCGAATCGCCACGAGAAAGAGTATCCGAACAATCCATGGAGCAGGAGCAACAGTGGTCCGGAGCCGGCGCGCAAATAGCGCATGCGGTAGCCATCCAGGACGGACCAGCACTCTTCGACTCCCGTCACAGCTTGCGTCCTGCTTTCCGAGTCTGATTTAAGGTTCATTTCTTGCTTTTCGTGCTGAACATGTACGCAGCGAATTCAGTCCCCATGTGCAGGGGGATCTTCGGCTCCTCTGCCTTCCCGAAACCGCGAGGAACAAACTCAAAGAATCACCATTGTTGACAGCTCTCATAACAACACTGCGCTCAATGCGGTTATGGCGAGCTTCTTCGGGATACTCAGGCTGGGTGTTGCTGAGTAGAAAGGCTTGGAAACACTCTGGGAAACTCGGACGCGAAGTGGTCGCTTTGACGCAGCAGGCTTTTGAGATTCGGGTTTTTCGGAGGCAGGCTTTTCGGACACAGGCTTGGCGGACGCCAGATCATTCGCGCTGACCGTCGAAGGCATGGCGGTCGAGTTCGGCAACACCTCCGCTTGCCAGAACGAGACTCGTTGGAGCGAACTCACGATGTCCTCCAGTTCCTTCTCGGAATCCGTGGCGAGAGTCCAGTTCAGCAGGTAGCCATTCAGCTCCGTGCAAATGAAACTCTTGTGTAAAACGCCGCCGCTGAGATTTTGATCGTAGTCTGCCCGAAAGAAGTGCTTTCCGGCCAGGTCAATCGCAAATACGTCCCGAATCAGTTGCGTGCCCAACTTTGGTCTGTGCGCGAACCACGTTGCCAACATAGGCCTGCACGCTCAGAGCGCCGTGATATTTGCTCGCCTCATCGGCAATGATCAGAAGTCGGTTCTTCAAAGGTTTTCCAGTATGCAGATCTGCCATGAGCGGCAATAGACTCCCGCCTGGGAGGTATCTGCCCTTGCTCTGCGACTCACCGTTAGCGTCATCAGGGACAACGTACCAGCCATCCGGCATCGGATACGAGAATCCCAGGACTTCGTTCCTGTAGGTATTGTTAGTGACGGTACCGAGGTCAGCGCCCAAGACGTTGCGCGGGGCCACATCGCTGCTGCCCTGGCCGAGAGCAACATCAACGTTACGACGCGATTGAGAAGGAGGGTCATTGCGACTCAGCTTAGCAGGCTTGCGGAAATCGAGCGGAACTAGATCAGCCTCGCCTTTATTTCTTCTTTTTTCGCAGTAATTTTTTCAGCACTCGCATGCCTTTGTCTACGTGCTTTTCCTGCAGCAGGAACGGAGGCAGAAAACGCAGGACCGAGTCCTGAGTGCTGTTGAAGAGCACGCCTTCGGCCAGCGCCTCTTCGACGATGGGACGTGCAGGAATCGCCAGTTGCAGGCCTTGAATCAGGCCGCGGCCCCTGACCTCCCGGACGGCCGGATGTCGCGCGGCCAGGGTCTTCAACTGCTCTTGCAGGTAAGCTCCCACACGCATCACATTTTCCAGGAGCTTTTCCTCATCGACGATCGCCAGATATTCAAGGGCGACACGACATGCCAGGGGACCTCCGCCAAAAGTTGTCCCATGTTGGCCGGCCGAAATCGCAGAAGCAAATTCTTCCCTGGCCAGAAATGCACCCAGCGGCAGGCCCGCCGCAATCGGTTTGGCAATGGCGACGATGTCCGGTGTTACACCGAATGCCTGAAACGCAAAGATGGTTCCGGCACGGCCGAGGCCACATTGAATCTCATCGAAGATCAGGGCCGCACGATGACGGTCGGCCAAGGCACGGCACTCCCGAAGAAACTCAGTCGAACATTCGTAGATGCCGCCTTCGCCAAAGATGGGCTCGAGGATAATGGCACAAGTACGGTCGTCGATGGCGGCGCGCAATGCCTCGAGATCATTGCGCGGGACAAATTTGACGTTTTCGAGCAACGGTTCAAACCCCTTGCGATACTTGTCCTGCCCGGTAAGCGACATGGCGCCGAAGGTTCGTCCGTGGTACGAGCCTTCGAGAGCCACCAGTTGACTCTTGGCCTCGCCTCCCGCGCGGTGCCCGGCCAGTCGGGCCAGCTTGATCGAGCCTTCGATGGCCTCGGTGCCACTGTTTGAGAAGAAGGCGCGATTCAGGCCCGATAGTTGGCAGAGCCTCTCGGCCAGGCGTCCCTGGTATTCGTTGTAGTACAGATTGGAAAAGTGGATCGCCCGGGCGGCCTGCTCGCGAATGACCTTCACCACCCGGGGATGGGCGTGGCCGAGAGCATTCACTCCCAGGCCAGCCACGAAATCCAGATACCGGTTCCCTTCGCGGTCGTACAGGAATACCCCCTTGCCCCGGTCCAGCGCGATGGGATAACGATTGTAGGTTGGTAAAAGGAAGCGGCGCTCGCGCTCGATGATTTCGTCTGTTTGGGTCATGGAATAGCAATTCTAGTCGGAGTCCGCCCGATCTGGGACTTCCTTAGCGACTTTGCGGAGTCCCTGGCGACCTTTGCGGTGAAAAGCTCTTGACCGCAAAGTGCGCAAAGGTACCGCAAAGAACGCTAAGAAAGCCGGCCCTCGAAGCGACCCTTAAGATTACTGAATGTCTTGGGGCCAAACTCTAAACTTCTGTTACGCATGGAGTTACCAAACGCCACAGAAGCCTTCCAAAAAACATAGCTTTACTTCCACAGGGCACCTATAATCGGTAAAGTCTTTTCTTTGAAGCAAGTTAGAGGTTCTCCCTTGCGCCCTGCCGTGGCACCCGACGTGCTTAACCATCATTCGGGTCTTTCCCCCGCCCTCAACCAGGAGCCGTTACGGTCGATGAACCGGGACTTCCAAATCCGCTTTACTGCCGGGCTGCTCATCCTCTTGACGACAGCTGCGGTGGTTTTGGCCTGGATCAATTTCCAAAAAGAGGCTGAGTTCCAGATTCCTTCTGACGGCGTCTGGTGGATGGAACAAGCTGGGAGCGACGGCGGTCTGGTCGCTAACCGAGTCGAGCCGAACGGCCCGGGCGAGAAGGCGGGCATTCGGACCGGGGACAGGCTGACCGCGATCAACCAGCACGAAGTAAAGGACACTACCGCAAGGATGCGGCAGGTTTACCGGGTAGGAGCGTGGTCGAAGGCGACATATTCCCTGGTGCGGCAGTCCGTCCCGCTGGATACGACCGTGATTCTGGTTCCCGCCGAGCGCTCGCTGAACTTCTGGCTTCGGTTCATCGCCCTGATCTATCTGGGCATCGGGCTCTATGTTTTGCTGCGTCGCTGGACGGCGCCCAGTTCCACGCACTTCTACATCTTCTGCCTGGTCTCGTTCATCTTTTACGCCTTCAAGTTCACAGGAAAACTGAACCAGTTCGACTGGACGATCTACTGGGGCAACGTTGTGGCCTGGTTGCTGCAGCCTGCCTTGTTTCTGCATTTCGTCCTGACCTTCCCGGAGAAACGCAGCTTTGTCCGCAAACATCGCTGGATCATTCCCGCAATCTATGTGCCCGGAATGCTGCTGCTGGCAACACACATATTCGCGCTCAGGGTGTTGAAGGCCAGTGAGCGGGTGCGCTGGAACCTCGACCGGGTGCAGATGGGGTACCTGGCCCTGTTCTTCGTGATCGCGGCGGCGGTTTTGTGGAACAGCTACCGCTGGGCCAGCACGCCGATTCTCCGGCAACAACTCAAGTGGGTCACGCGCGGCACCATTCTTGCGATCGCGCCCTTCACCCTGTTCTACGTGATTCCTTACCTGACCGGGGCGATGCCGAGTTCGGCAATGAAGGTCTCCGTTCTGTCGCTGGGTCTTCTCCCTCTGACGTTCGGATACGCCATCTTCCGCTACCGCTTGATGGACGTTGACCTGATTTTCAAGCGCGGCATGGTGTATACCCTGGCGGCGGGCGCGATTGTCGGGGTTTATTTCGCGGTGGTGGCCGGAGTAGCCGAACTGGTTCACACCCAGGTACCGAGCTCGGGACCCTTCGGCTTGGTTCTGGCCATGGTGGTCACGGCCCTGTTGTTCGATCCCGTGCGCAAGTGGATCCAGGAGCGGATCGACCAGTTCTTCTATCGCACCCGCTACGACTACCGCAAGACGCTGATTGAATTTGGGCGCGAGCTCAGCGCGGAAACCGATCTCAACCGGATGCTGAGTTCGGTGGTCGATCGCCTGTCGCGGACCTTGCTGGTGGATCGAATGGCCATTTTCCTGGCCGCGGGCGAGCCCGCCCAGTTCTTCCTGGCGACGTCTTTCGGCATGACCCAGACCACCGGGCTCGACTTGAACTTCCTGAGCGCGCCGCGGCCGGAAACCGAGGCGGGACATCTTTTCTTGGAGAACGTCCACCAGGTTCCGCGCGAGACGCCCAGCGCGCAGCAAACCATCGCCAAGCTGGATCTCAATTACTACATTCCCTGCCGCGCCCAGCAACGGACGATCGCATTCCTCGGCCTGGGCAAGACGGTGGAGGGTGATCTCCTGACAAGCGAAGACATCGAGTTGCTGGAAACCCTGGCCGGCTACATCGGCATCGCCATCCAGAATGCGCGTTTATACGCGTCGCTCGAACAAAAGGTCGCCGAATACGAGCGCCTGAAAGACTTCAACGAAAACATCGTCGAGTCGATCAACGTGGGCGTGATGGCGGTCGACCTGGCGGACCGCATTGAATCCTGGAATTCGCAGATGGAGGTCATGTATGCACTGCCCCGCTGGCAGGCGTTGACCCGGCCTTTGAGCGAGGTATTTCCCGCCGAGTTCGTGGAAGAATTCTACCGCGTGCGGCAGAATCCCGGGATCAACAACCTGTACAAGTTCCGCCTGGCGACGCCGACGGGTGAAAGCCGCATGGTAAACGTTGCCATCGCACCGCTGGTCACCCGGAAGTTCAACGTGATCGGGCGCCTGATCATCGTGGACGACATCACGGAACGGATCGATCTCGAATCGCAACTCTCACAAGCGGACAAACTTTCCTCTATCGGGCTGCTGGCTGCGGGCGTGGCGCACGAAGTCAATACACCGCTGGCTGTAATTTCCTCCTACGCCCAGATGCTTTCGAAGCAGCTGCAGGACGATCCACAAAAGGGCGGATTGCTCGAGAAGATTACCCGCCAGACCTTCCGCGCATCCGAGATTGTGAACAACCTGCTGAATTTCTCGCGCACCAGCGGCACGGAATTCACCGAGGTGAACGTCAACAAGATCATCGCCGATACCATGGCGCTGCTGGAGCACCAGTTCAAGATCACCAAGATCAGGGTTGAAGACGAACTGGCGGACCATCTGCCGCTGATCAGCGGCAATCCAGGACGTCTGCAGCAAGTTTTCTTGAATCTTTTCCTGAATGCGCGGGACGCCATGCCTGAAGGTGGAACTCTTCGGGTGGCCACATCCAACGGCGATGGAGTCAGCGTGGTCGTAGCGGACACGGGGGTCGGCATCGCGCAGGAGCACATCCAGCGTATCTACGATCCGTTTTTTACCACCAAGTCAGCGCCGCGTGAGGGCCAGGGCAAAGGTACAGGCTTGGGCCTTTCTGTGACCTACGGAATTATTCAGGAGCATGCCGGGAAGATTCGCGTGGAGAGCCATCCCGGCCGAGGCACAACGTTCTACCTGGATTTTCCGCTGACGAGGAAGGCTGTCAATGTCTGAACTGGCTACGATGCCGCGACATAACCTGGGCGAGATTTCCTCCGCAGGTTCCGTGCTGATCATCGACGACGAAGTCGCCATCCGCGAATCGCTGGAGACTTTACTGGAGATGGAAGGTTACGAGGTGCAGTCGGCAGCCACGGCCGACGAGGGTCTGACTCGGATCGGAAGCCGGCCCTACGACCTCGTTCTGCTTGACCTGGCCCTGCCGGACCGGAACGGCATCGACCTGCTGGCGGAACTTCACAGTCACGACCCACAACTGGCCGTCATCATGATCACCGCCTATGGGACGGTGGAAAATGCGGTCAAAGCGATGCAGGCCGGAGCCACCAATTTCGTTCAGAAGCCATGGGACAATGAAAAATTGTTGGCAGACATTCGTACCGCCGTAGCTCGCCATCGGACGGAAGAAGAGAACGTTCAGCTCAAGCGTGCTCTCAAGCAACGCTACAACTTTGAAAACATCGTGGGCAAAAGCGAGCCCATGCTGAAGATTTTTGATCTGGTGGCACAGGTGGCCCCCAGCCGCTCGACGATACTTTTGCAGGGTGAGAGCGGGACCGGCAAGGAACTGATCGCCAAAGCCATCCATTTGAACTCGCCGCGGCGTGACCGCGCCTTTGTCCCGGTGAATACAGGCTCGATGCCGCCGGACTTGCTCGAATCCACCCTGTTCGGCCACGTCAAGGGTGCGTTCACCAGCGCCATCGCCTCGAAGAAAGGCCTGTTCGAAATCGCCGACCGGGGAACGCTGTTCCTCGACGAAATCGGCACCATGAGCATGGACACGCAGAGCAAAATCCTGCGCGTGCTGCAAGACCGCAAGTTCATGCATCTGGGCGGCGTTCATGAAATTCAGGCGGACGTGCGCATCATCGCGGCCACGAATGTGGACCTGAAACAACTGGTCCGTGAGGGCAGGTTCCGCGACGACCTCTTCTATCGGCTGAACGTGATCACGGTTGATCTTCCACCGCTGCGACAGAGAAGAGAAGACATCCCCTTGCTGGTGGATTTCTTCCTGTCGAGGTATTCGGAAGAAAACGAGCGTCCACGGCGGAGAATGACGCCGGAAGGACTTCGCCCGTTACTCTCCTATTCGTGGCCCGGGAACGTGCGCGAACTGGAAAATGTCATCGAGCGGGCAGTCGTGCTCTCCTCCAGCCAGGACGTTGGACCTGAACTTCTTCCCGACGTGATCGTGGGCCGCGGCACTCCGGTTCCTTTGATGGAACATCGCGGCGATGCTTCCCTGTTCGATATCGTGGAAGACTGCGAGCGCCACATCATCCTCGACATGCTCGAGAAGTGTAACTGGAACCAGACCGAGGCCGCCGAACGCTTCCACGTGCCCCTTTCCACCCTGAACCAGAAAATCAAGCGCCTGAATATTGAAATCAAGAAGAAAGTTCGGGAGTAGAAAATCGGACCTCGAGCGTCAGACCTCAGACCTAGGCTACATTCCTCCACCGCAGCGTCGTGACAGACATCCGGTTGTCCCAGCTCAATCAGCCAACAAACGGGTTAGCTAGAGTCTGAGGTCAGGCGTCCAGGGTCCGACGCCCGAGGTCTGACGTCCGACGTCCGCCTTCTGCTATAGTTCCTTGAGATAGAGGCCACGGCATGGCAGCTGGGGATTTCCAGGTCCCTCTCATATCGCCCGCTGAATTCGCCAAGGAGAAGGTCAAGGCGCTCCAGGACTACGCCCTGCTCGTCGGCCAGTCTCTGGCCAATCTTTTTCGCCGCCCGTTGTACGTCACCGACATGATTCAGCAGGCTGACCTGATCGGCGTGGGCTCGTTGCCGATCGTCATCCTGACTGGCGGGTTCACCGGAGCTGTGCTGGCTCTGAACAGCGCGAGCACGCTGTCGCGGTTTGGCTCTCTCACTCTTATCGCCCAGCTGGTATCCGTCGGCATGGTCACTGAATTGGGGCCGGTCATCACCGGGCTTATGGTTGCCGGTCGCAACTCTTCCGGCATGGCCAGCGAACTGGGCTCCATGACCGTGACCGAGCAGATCGACGCCATGCGCGCGCTGGGCACCGACCCCACGAAAAAACTGGTCACGCCACGAGTGGTGGCCACGGTGGTCATGCTGTTTTTTCTGACCATCATCTCCGACCTGCTCGGCCTGGTGGGTGGAAACATGGTCTCGAGCCTGCTGCTGGGCTTGGACTCGCGGCAGTACTGGACCTCCGCCTGGCAATCCCTGGTCTGGCGCGACGTGACCACCGGGCTCATCAAGCCCGTGCTCTTTGGATTTGTTATCTCCACGGTGGGCTGCTATTTCGGCATGTCGACGCGCGGGGGCACACAAGGCGTAGGGCGCTCCACCACCCAGGCAGTTGTCGTCGCATCGGTGCTGATCTTGGTCGTTGATTTCTTTGTCACTAAGCTGCTCATTACTTTGTTGGGATACCGATAACCCATGTCAGCCCCTACCCTGCCGCTTGAGAAGCCTGCCATTGCCGCCAAGGAACGAGGCCGCGAGGCCATCCGGTTCGAGAATGTAACTCTCGCGTTTGACGACAAGGTGGTGCTGGACGAAATTTCTTTCCGGCTCCCGCACGGCGAAACCAAGGCCATTTTCGGCGTCGCCGGCTCAGGCAAGAGCACGATTCTCAAGCTGGCGCTCGGGCTGATGAAACCGGACTCGGGACGCATCTATGTTCTCGGCGAAGAAGTGACCCAGATGAGCGAAGAGGCGCTGTTCGACTTGCGGCGCCAGATCGGCATGGTGTTTCAGGAGAGCGCGCTTTTTGATTCGCGCACGGTGCGGGAAAATGTTGCCTTCCGCCTGATCGAAGAAGGTAGCGTTTCTGAAGATGAAATCGAGCGGCGGGTGCGCGAGGCCCTGAGCTTCGTGGAACTGGAACGAACCGTGGACATGTTTCCCTCCGAACTTTCGGGTGGAATGCGGCGCAGAGTTGCGATTGCTCGCGCCATCGTCACGCAGCCCGAAATCCTCCTTTATGATTCGCCCACCGGCGGGTTGGACCCGGTGACGTCCACCACAATCGTAGAACTAATCGTGAAACAGCGCGACGTGTACAAAACCAGCTCGTTGATGGTTACCCATCGCCTCCAGGACGCCTTCATCATGGCTACCCACTACTTCGAGCGCCAGGCAAACAAGATGATTCCGCTGCCCAAGGGAGTCCATTGCGAAGTGCCCATGGCCTTCCTCATCTTGCGCGACGGGAAAGTCATTTTCGACGGCGATCTGGATGAACTGGGGCGCACGCGGGACGAGTACATTCGCGAGTACATTGCTTAGCAGCTTCTGGCTGATAAACACAACGTCTTAAGTAATTGCGCATAGTCGCCGTAGAACCTCGTTGCGAGTTGTCCAGGTAGCGAATTCGGTTTCGACCGCGCTGGTAACCTCGTCGAGGTTTGGGAAGTAACGATTGTGCAAGCAACGACGACGTGTGAGCTTCCACCCTCGTTCGATAGGATTGAGTTCGGGGCTATAGGCCGGGAGGAAGTCCAGGGCAAAATGGTCGGCCTGCCTCGCCCGCCAGGGCTTGTGGAGTCGGGAGTGGTGATAGGGGGCATTGTCAGTGATGATGACTACCCGTCTTCCGGTGCGACGACTGGCTTGGCGGAGTTGGCGAAGGAACTGAAAAAAGCTGGCCCCGTTGAATTTGCCCGTCTCCGCGCGAAAAACAAAGCGCCCATCCCGCAAGCGCACGGCTCCGAAATATCCAACACTCTTGCGCGTCGGAGCATGCCATAACACGGGATCCTGGATCTCGGGCGGAATCCACATGCGGCAGCGCGAGCCATGCTGTTGAAAGTGGACTTCGTCGGTCGCCCAGAGGTCAACGCCGGGCCGCTCCATCAGCGCTTGGAGTTTTTTTTATGAGCCTTCTGCACTTCGGGATTCGCCTGAGCCAGAGCCGGCCGGGGTTTGCGCAGACGAAAGCCCAGCTGGCGAAACCTACGCTGGCACTGGCGCACCCCAATCGTAATGCCATAGCTCTGCTCCATCCAGGTGCTGAGCGTTTTTCCGTCCCAAAGGTTCCCGCTCAGGCCAGCTGCCTGAGGCGAACGCCGCAAGACTCGGTCCACAGCTGCTCTCTGTCTGTCATCCAGACGTCGAGGCCGACCCGCTCGCTCCCGTTCGGACAGTCCCGCTAGGCCATCGCTTTCAAAGCGATTTACCCAGTACTCGACCGACCGGGGCGCATCCCCGAGAAGGTGGGCCACGTCGGGACAGGTCATACCCTGCGCCACCAACAGAACGCCATGCAAGCGATGATCATATCGGGATTCTTCCGAACGCCGAATCTCATCCTGCAGTCCAAGAACAATCGTGGGAGAGTCTGCAATGGTAAGTGGTTTCATGCTTCCATGAAATCACAAATTGCTACTATGCGCAATTA
>CATPBJ010000202.1 GCA_955652395.1 uncultured Terriglobales bacterium
CCGGAAAACAAGACTCAGCATCCAAAGCGGCGGACAAGAGTGTCCGCCCCACACAGCTTTTCGTTTAACATCTATCCGCCAATAGATCGCCACACCTTATCGCGCGGCGGAATTGCAGTGAATATCGTCAAGTCAACTCGCAGGTATGAGGCCTGGCTGGGTTCGCACACCCCCATCGTGAAGGCGGATCTACGCCTGAAGCATCAGCGCATGGTGGAAGGGGCATTTCCCTTTCTGCGGGCCACCTTCTATCGCTGGATGCAGATTTGGCCGGAGATTTGTCCCGATCTGGCGAAGGCTCCCCAAGTCCTGGGCGTAGGTGATCTTCACGTTGAAAATTTCGGCACTTGGCGGGACGTGGAAGGCCGCCTGGTCTGGGGCGTAAACGATTTCGATGAAGCAGCAATGCTGCCGTACACCAATGACCTGGTAAGGCTCGCCACCAGCGCACTCCTCGCCATCGAGGGCGGACATTTGCTATTGAAGGCCAAAGATGCGTGTGCCGCAATCCTCGATGGCTACCGCAAATCACTGGCAGAACACGGGCTTCCTTTTGTGCTGGAAGAAGAACACCGGTGGCTGCGCCAGATCGTCCTCGGTGAATTGCGAGATCCGCTGCTCTTTTGGCAGAAGATGGATCGCTTGCCTCGGGTGAGGGGAAAAATCCCGGCCAGCGCGCGGGATGCCCTGGAACATCTTCTACCCGAGCGCGGTCTGGACTATCGGGTCGCCCGCCGGGTCGCCGGCCTGGGCAGTCTGGGCGCATCCGCTTGGTGGCCCTGGCGGAATGCAACGGGGGCAAGGTAGCACGCGAAGCGAAAGCCCTGGTGTCGTCCTCGGTTTATTGGGCGAATGGTGCCGACCAACCGGAGCTGATGTACCAAGTCATGATCAATCGAGCGGTGCGTTCTCCGGATCCGTTTGTGCAGATGCGCGGGCGTTGGATCGTTCGCCGGCTGTCACCCCACTGCTGTCGCATCGAGTTAAGTGTCCTGCCCAAGGGTCGCGAAGAACTTCGACTTCTGTTTGCTATGGGATGGGAAACCGCGAACATCCACCTGGGCAGTCGGTCCGTGGTGAAGCAAATTCGGCAGCACCTCGATCGTCTGAAGCCCGGCTGGCTGTCGGTTTCAGCCAGGAACATGGCCGATGCAGTCACCCGGGACTGGCGCGCGTGGAAAAAATCGGCCGGATCCTGAACTTCGAAGGCTCTCCGCTAGAATTCCGGCTCCGTCGAAACCGTGCACAACTGTTTTTCTTCTTTTCGTTCCACTTCCCGAAGCGCAAACTGCTTCAGCTTCGACTGGGATCTCCTGACGCAAGGCATCAAGCAGCGCATCCAGAATGACCTGCAGGGACTGGGGGTTCTCCATCAGCACCCATTCCAAGCTTTCGCGGTGTACCGCCAGTTCTCCGATGGGCCGAGACCCGCTGATGTCAACCCGGCCACCCGGCGTCGAAAGTTGGCGCCAGCCTGCGGCTCCCAATGCAGTTCGCGCGAAGGGATAAACAAGCCTTTCCGTGGTCATCCAGTGAATCACGAGCTCCTCGACATGGTCGATGCTGCAGGCGGCTTGAATGCCCGCCCGGGAGGCCATGTGCTCATTCCATGGCAGAATCGTCAGCTTGTCCTCCCAGGTGTTTTCGGCGATCAGGAAACGGGGCTGGTTCGCGCATCGCTCTTGTCCGCAAATCGCACACAAAGGGGTTCTAAAGTGGTTCATTAAGCACCTTTCAACTCCGGCCGATACACTTTCACGGTCGGCTGCATCTGCCTCAGATGCGCGGCAGGCACGGGAGTATTCCTGACGGGTAGCGGAACTGTAACCATGCCCCGTCCGCGTTCAAATGTCAGAGTGAAATACTGAGCAACAGCCATCGCATAACCAGTAGCGCTCCATCTGGCGCACGGACCGCTCTCTCCGAATTGCGGGTAAGATTCCGGACGCCACCCCCGCAGAATTATCCGTATCAAGCAGGAAAGCTTGCCGAGGCTGAGACTGCGGAACAAATTGGAACAGGAGCGGGATTCGACGCACTTATGAAGCATCGAGGGTCTCCTGGAAGCGAGCCGTTAACCGGAATGTGCCGGATGGCAGCTTTGCACGCGAGGTGCCACAAGTTTAGGATGAAGGAAGTTACGTAACTAATTGAGAACTTGGGGGGTCTGATCCCCCACTTATGCCCCTGTATGCCGACCAGAGGTCAGATCTGCCGCTGCGATTGCCCGCCCCTTGGGCCAGGAGTAAGATTGCCCAACGGCAGCAGCCCAGCGGAGCAGTCCCTACAAGCCCTCGGGACGCTGCTCTTCAACAATTCTGAGTGACGTAGAGCTGTATGGCAGAATTTCAGCCCACTTTGACGAGTTCGAACGAGCCCCAGGACTCACTGTCTGGCACGGTGGTGGGACGATTCCGCATCGGAGAACGGCTCGGCAAAGGCGGTATGGGGGAGGTCTATCGCGCCGAGGATACCAAGCTCAAACGCACCGTCGCCCTCAAGCGTCTGGCGCCTTCGCTGCGTGCCGATTCTCGCTATCGCCACCGTTTCCTGGAGGAAGCGGAGCGTGCATCCCGCTTCGGCGATGCTCACATCGCCGCTGTCTATGACGTTTTGGAAGAACAGGGCGAAATATTCCTGATTCTGGAGTACGTGGAAGGACAGAACTTGCGCCAGCGCTTGCGGCAGCCCTTGTCGCTAGATGAGTTCTTCACCATCGCAATTCAATGCGCGGAAGCGCTGGTGGCGGCGCACGGGCATAGCATCGTTCACTGTGACATCAAGCCGGAAAATATCATGCTCACCAGCTCTGGCCAGGTCAAAATACTGGACTTCGGCGTGGCCAAGCACCTGCCGCGTTCTGACCAGAGCTCGACCGTGGACCGAGCCGGCACTTTTGCCGGCACGCCCGCCTACATGTCGCCGGAAGTTCTGCTGGAGCAGGCCCCGGACGGCCGCGCTGACATTTTTTCTCTAGGCGTAGTGTTCTACGAGGTCCTGACCGGACAACACCCTTTTCTCGCCGGCAGTTTCGTTGCTACCACCGACCGCATTCGCAGGGAGACACCGGCTCCGATACGCATTTTCAATCGCTCAGTTCCGCAGCGGTTGCAGGCGCTGGTCAGCAAGGCCATGGCGAAGGAACCGGAGCGGCGGTATTCTGACGCTCGCGAACTGTTGAAGGAACTTTGCGCGGTCCGATCGGGCCTGACTTCCGACAGAGTACCGCCCGCGTCACAAGAAAGAGAACGCCGTAAAAAGCAATACCTCCTAAGCGTTGTAGCCGCCGTTCTGCTTATCGCTGGTCTGCTCGCTAGCTTCAGGTTGGATGGGGTCAGAAACTGGCTTGGAATTGGAAAGCCACCCGCGGTTCATTTGGTAGTGCTCCCCTTTGCCACGCCCGACGCTGACTCCAGCGCCAAGGCGTTTTCCGACGGTCTCACAGAGACTTTAACCGCCGAGCTCACCCAGCTTACCGGGAACTACCCCTTGCAAGTTGTCCCCGCAAGTGAGGTACGTGCCGGCGCCATTACCACAGTGGAACAGGCACGAAAGGAATTCGGCGTGAGTATGGTGCTTGAAGGGAGCTTGCACGGTGCCGGCGATCAGGTTCGCGTTACGTACAGTCTGGTGGATGCCACGACCAGGCGTCAATTGCACGCGGAGGCCATCACTGCCAACGCCGCTGATACATTGGCTATGGAGGATCGCGTAGTCGATGGGGTGCTGGGCATGCTCGGCTTAGAAGTGGAAAGCAAAGACCGCGCTGTGCTCGCCGCGCACGGAACGCATGATCCCGCAGCCTACGACTTCTATCTTCGCGGCCGAGGTTATCTCCAAGAAGTTCAGAAACCTGAAAACATAGAGAGCGCCATCGTGGTTTTCAATCATGCTCTGGAGCGCGATCAAAAATATGCCCTCGCCTACGCCGGCCTGGGTGAGGCGTTCTGGGCCCGCTACGAGCAGACCCACGATCCTGAGTGGGTAAGAAGAGCGACGCAAGCCTGTGAGCGCGCGGTCTCCCTTAACCCCGATCTGGCGAGCGGCAATACGTGCTTTGGTACGGTCTACAATGGCACCGGAAAGTATGAAGAAGCCGCCCGCCAATTTCAGCGGGCGGTGTTACTGGACCCGACCAGGGACGATGCGTTCCGCGGACTTGCGTTTGCCTACGAGCGTTTAGGCAGACAAGCGGACGCCGAACGAACCTTCCAGCGTGCTATCCAGCTTCGGCCTCAGTACTGGGCAGGTTATGAGTGGCTGGGCACCTTTTATGCTGAACATGCCCGCTACGAAGAAGCGGCCAGACAATTTGCCCAAGCCGTAGCTCTGGCCCCGGACAATCCCCAAGGTTATCGTAAGCTGGGTGGCGCTTACATTTTCATGGGGCGGTACCTGAAAGCGATCGAGATGTTGCAACAGGCCATCACTCTCTATCCGACTTCAGGTGCCTACTCCAATCTCGGGATCGCTTATTTTAACGTTCGTCGTTTTGACGATGCTGTCGCTGCTTACGAGCACGCTTGCACTCCGTCCAGCCGGGATTACATCGCGTGCGGGAATCTGGCACGAGCGTATTACTGGGCACCAGGAAGGCGAGGCCAGGCAGAGGAATACTATCGCCGGGCGATTGCTCTGGCGGAAGATAGACTCAGCATCAATCCTCGAGATGGAGATCCGCACATACTTACAAGTAGTTACTATGCCATGCTTGGCGATAAACTACATGCGCTCGACCATTTGCAGCAAGCCCTTGAGCTTCGGCCCAACGAACCTGAATACCTGCTGACCGCGGCCATCGTCCACAACCAATTTGGCGAAAAGGACGATGCGCTCAAATGGCTTGAGACAGCCGTAAGTCAGGGATACTCACCTTCGGAGATAAGGGTCGCGCCTGAACTGGACAACCTGCGTGAAGAGGCCAGATTTCGGAAACTTGTAGGGACCAGGTAGTTGACAGAGAGCATACTTTCGATTCGCACGAGAGGAGAACTGTATGGCAGAAGCTGCAAAAGTGTTTCAGTTTCCGGGAGAGATAGGAGATTGCAAAATCTACGTTGTTCACAACGGGCCGGAGCCAGAAGATCATCCCGCGATCCAGATCTCGATTTCGCGGCAGGATTCGGTGCACTGGACCTCATATTCACAGAAGTTTAGAGTCCGCGAGTTGAACCTCATACGAAAGGGGCCCGGGGCTGTGGCGAAGCCTCCGGAGCATCCCTTTTACCGCGAATTCCCACGTGACAATCCCAACTATGAAGTTCAGATCAACTCGGGCCCAGCCAAACCCGAAGCTTACGATTGTACCTACGAAGCCCATTTTGACTTCGAAGACGGCACTCAAGGGGACCCGCACATCCAGATCGGAAAGTGATCATGCGGCACTAGGCGCCGGAGTGGTTGACGGACAAGGGCTGTAGATTTGGGGCACAGGTAGTTTGCGGCAGTGGGCTTGATGAAGCTTGCTCACAGCCGCGATCGCAGTATGGGTGTGCCTGGCGGTCGGGCTGGCACGATGCTGTGCTCTTGGGCCAACAGTCACAGTCCGCAGCAGAGCACCAATCTGAACGGCTGGAACGCCTCCCTGGCGGGAAACTACAACCAGTGGTTTGGCCTTACTGGGGATTTCAGTGAAGCCTACCATTCGGAAGGTGGGGCAGACTTCAGGAGCTACACCTATACGCTTGGGCCGACCATCGCCAGTCGAAAAGTTTACTCGGTTTGCGCACGCTCTGTTTGGAGGGGGTTCGTCAAACCGATATTGGTGGCTCGTCCGCAGGTTCGGTGAACGGCTTTGCGGCGATCTTCGGAGGCGGGGTGGACGCAACGCTCTCGCCGCGCGTCGCGGTGCGTGTGGGACAGTTCGACTACGTGTCATTCCACGTCGGAGGAGGGTCGGTCAACGTTTTCCGTTATTCCGCCGGAATTGTTTTTCGTCCATAGCCAGAGAGCTTGAAATAGTGAGAGTGGCGACGAGCCACTCTCAATTTGTTTGCTTCGGGTCTGGCGGCGCCGCTCGGAATCCAGGCTACTCGCCCATCACTTTCACGATGACCCGCTTGTCCCGCTGGCCGTCGAATTCCGCATAGAAAATCCGCTGCCAGGTTCCCAAGTCAAGTTTACCCGCGGTAACGGGGACGATGACTTCATGGTGGATGAGCAATGCTTTCAAGTGCGAATCGCCGTTGTCCTCGCCGGTGTCGTGATGTTTGTAGTCTTTGCGGAAGGGCGCCAGAGTTTCTAGCCATTGATCGATGTCTTCGATCAGGCCGCTTTCGTTGTCGTTCACATAGACGCCGGCCGTGATGTGCATTGCGGAAACGAGTACCATGCCTTCCTTGACGCCGCTCTTGCTGACGATTTGCTCCACCTGGGGCGTGATGTGCACGTAGGCGCGGTGGGAGCGGGTATGGAATTTCAAGTATTCGGTAAGACACTTCATGGTTCGTCCCCTTAATAGTTCGTGAAAGCCAGACCAGTTTCGCAGATAATGCTTCGGAAATCAGTTTCTCCGGAGGTGCGGTGGATCCTTCTGGCAGCGAACTGCAGGAGCTTCGGCGGCTTGTGGGTGAACTCACGGCGCGGGTACTTCGCATCGAGCAGGCGTTGAACCTGCCCTCCGGACTGGCGGCTGCACCGCCACGACCACTGACTTCGTCCCCGCCCCCGGCAGAACTGAAGACGACCGCGCCGGTGATTCCGAGCGTGGTGCCGGGTATTCCTCCAAGGCCTGTGGCAACCTCGCCGGCAAGCCAAAGCAGCGCGGACCTGGAATCGCGCATCGGTTCGCACTGGCTGAACCGGATCGGTATCACTGCGGTGTTAATCGGCGTCTCGTACTTTCTGAAGTTTGCCTTCGACAACGACTGGATCGGCCCGGCCGGCCGGGTAGCCATCGGAATGCTGGGGGGTATCGCCGTCGTGGTGTGGAGCGAAACTTTTCGCCACCGCGGATACCGCATCTTCTCTTACTCGCTGAAGGCCGTCGGCATCGGCGTGCTCTATCTCTCGCTGTATGCAGCCTTCCAGGTGTACAGCCTGGTGCCGGGCGGCGTGGCCTTCATCATGATGTTCGCGGTAACTGCTACGACGGCAGTGATGGCCTGGACCCAGGATGCAGAAATCCTCGCCGCATTTGCCCTGATCGGCGGCTTCAGTACTCCGATGCTGCTTTCCACCGGTGAGAATCGTGAAGTGGCGTTGTTCGCTTACGTGGCCATTCTGGACCTGGGCGCGCTTGCCCTGGTAATCCTGAAACCCTGGCGGCGATTGCTGGTCTTGAGTTACGTGGGAACGCTGGTGCTCTATGTCGGCTGGTATTCGAGCTTCTATGACCTCACCCAAATTCGGATGACCGTCGGCTTCGCCACGGTGTTCTTTGCAATCTTTGCGGTGGCGCCACTGGTAGCGCGCCCGGCAGAGAAGGGAAGACTGTCCGACGCGGTTCCTCCTCTGGTGGCCGTGGTGAACGCCGCCGGATATTTTCTGCAAATCTACATCATGTTCGAGGTGATCGGCACCAAGGACACGGCATGGTTTGCCCTGGTTCTGGCGGCCTTGTACATCTTCCTCAGTCGCCAGGCTCGCGGCCGAGCGGATAATCCCGAGGCGGCGAAAACCGTGGACTTGCTGCATCTTGCGCTCGCCCTCGGATTTATCACGGTTGCAATTCCCATCCGCCTCGACGCGCATTGGGTCACCATGGGATGGTTCGTCGAAGCGGCGGTGCTGCTTTGGGTAGCCGACCGGATTCATTCCGAGTTGCTCAACCTATTTGTCGTCGGCGCGCTGGCACTGGGCGTAGGCCGGCTGTTGCTGATCGACAATTTCTACATCACACGTCCGATCTTCAATAACCGGATGGCGACGTACGCGGTGGCAATCGCAGTGCTGGGCGCGGTTGCCTGGTACGGTGGCCGCAGAAAGGATGAAACCGGGCGAACCGCCGCGGCTGTTTCTGTAGTTGCTCTGAACCTGCTGGCTCTCATTGCGTTGAGCCGCGAAGTCGCCGATTATTACTCGCGAGAGATGACCGGCCTTCGTCCGCAGGGGCAATGGGACCCATCTGCCTGGACGGACTGGCAACATGTGAAAATCGCCCGTGACTTCACTTACTCCGCCCTGTGGATGGCCTACGGCGCCATGCTGATGGTCGTGGGCTTCTGGCGGCGTTCATCATTTGTGCGCTGGCAAGCGTTGGTTTTGATCGCGTTCACCATCGGCAAAGTCTTCCTTTACGATGTGTCGGAGCTGGACCGCGGTTACCGCATCGTCAGTTTCATAGTGCTTGGAGCGCTGCTGTTGGCGATTTCGTTTGTGTACCAGCGCGACTGGCTCCGGCTCTCCGCGCGGAACACTCCTGAAGAAAGCCCTACAGGCACATGAAATTCGCTTCTTTCCTGCTCGCGTTGTTCGCGGCGCTCGGCGTGGTTTTGACCCAGGAGCCTTCGATTTCCTATTTCACCAACGTCCGCGATATCCGCATTTCTCAACCCGGCGCGCAGAATTATTTCGTAGTGGACGAAGAAATCTGGAACCGGGCGCGCCCCGATCTGCCGGACCTGCGAATTTACGATGGTGATTCTCAGGTGCAGTACGTGCTCAATGAACAGCGCGGAGGAACGTCCACTCATGAGGAATCGGCGAGGATCCTCAATCTGGGCAGCGTCGGCGAGCGCACTGAATTTGATCTGGACTTGGGGCAGATCGGCGAGTACGACCGCATCCGGCTAAGTCTCGACGCCGAGGATTTTGTAGTGACGGCCGCAGTTGCCGGCAGCAACGAACTCGGCGCGAAGCCCGCGACGCAGTTGCCGCCGGCCACGCTCTATGACTTCAGCCGCGAGGAACTGGGTTCCAATGCGTTGCTGAAATTGCCTCCTTCAAGTTTTCACTATCTGCACGTGAGGCTTTCCGCCGGGATCTCGCCGGCCCAGGTCAAGGGCGCGTCGGTTTACAACCTGCAGGAAACGAAAGCCGTCTGGACCAACGTGGGATCGTGCAGCGCGCCATCCCAAATCGGGCGAACGACTGTAATTACCTGCAATTCGCCACTGCGCGTTCCGGTGGATCGCGTCCGCTTCCAGGTGGATCCGAAGCAGGTGAATTTCCGGCGCCCGGTCGTCCTCTCGAATGCGGGCAACTATCACTACGGAGCCGCGAGCGAGATCACGCGCGTGCGGATGAATCGCGCCGGTACCACGGTCATCTCGGAGGACATGGATACGCCGATTGGAGAGCGGAGTTCCGGCCCGCTCAAGATCACCGTGGACAACGGAGACAATCTGCCCTTGGCGATTTCGGGCGTGCAGTTGCTGTCGGCTGAACGCCGCGTGTATTTTGATCCGCAGGACAGATCTCTGCTCAGGCTTTACTATGGCGACAGCAAACTTGGTTCGCCAGTCTACGACTACGCCAGGTTCTTCAAGGCTGATCCAACGGCAATCCAGGCTGAGCTTGGACCAGGCGCCCATAACCAGGCATACAGCGCTCGCCCGGATGACCGGCCCTGGTCGGAGCGTCACAAAGCAGTGCTGTGGATGGCCATGCTATTAGCGGTGATCGTTCTGGCAGCGTTGGCGATTCGGGGGCTGAGAGCAGAAGGCGCAGGATAGAGGCGTGTGCGTTTGGTTCGGAAGGGCACGAGTTCACTCGTGTCAGAATGAGTCTCGGAGTAATGCGGCTTTAGCCGCTGAGGTGTGTCCTGCGGCAGACGTGTCGAGTCCTTAGGAGTTTAGATTCATTGATTGCGGAACGAAGGGTCTTCACTGCGCTTTCGGTCAAGCTGGAACAGCGAACCGCAGCGGCTGAAGCCGCTGCGGTTTAGCAATCATTCGGCACGACTGAAGTCGTGCCCTTCCCAATGCTGTGCTCCGCAAAGCTACCGCATCGATTCTTCGACTTCCGAAATCCAGTCGGGTCGTTTCAGGACTTCGCGCGGCTTGGGACCGTCCGCAGCGCCCACGATGCCGTCACGTTCCATCAGATCGATCAGGTGGGCGGCGCGCCCATAGCCTATCCGCAGGCGGCGCTGCAGCAGGGAGGTGGAAGCTTTGCCGAACTCGACCACCAGCCGCACGGCATCGTTATAGAGCGGATCGTTGGCTTCGTCTCCATCCTCGCCCTCGGGGCCGGCTTCACCGGGTGCGCGTTCGTCTTTCGGAGCCTGCAGGAATTTCTCTTCGTACTCCGCCGAACCCTGCGATTTCCAGAACTCGACTACGGCCGCGATTTCTTTCTCGGTGACGAATGGCGCATGCAGGCGATGCACGCGGGCTGAGCCGGAAGGCAGGTAGAGCATGTCGCCGCGTCCCAGCAGAGCTTCGGCGCCGTTGGCGTCGAGAATGGTGCGCGAGTCCACCTTGGTGGCCACACGGAAAGAAATGCGGGCAGGGAAGTTGGCCTTAATGAGGCCGGTAATGACATCGACAGATGGGCGCTGCGTCGCCAGCACCAGGTGAATGCCTACAGCTCGCGCCATCTGGGCCAGGCGCGTGACCGACTCTTCCACGTTGCCGGAGTCCAGCATCATCAGGTCAGCCAACTCGTCGATGATGATGACGATATAGGGTAGCGGTCGGTCTTCGGAATCTTCGCCAAACAAGCTCCGCGTGCCCTCGTCGTCGAACAGCTTGTTGTACTGCTCCATGTTGCGCACGCCTTTTTCAGCCAGCAGTTTCAGGCGGCGTTCCATTTCGCGGACGGCATTCCGCAGCGCGTTGGCGGCGAGCTTGGGCTCAGTAATGATCGGAGTAAAGAGATGCGGCACGCCTTCGTAGTTGCCCAATTCCAGCCGCTTGGGATCTACCAGGATCAGCCGCACCTGGTCCGGGGTGGCCTTGTACAAGATGGACATGATCATGGCATTGATGGCCACGCTCTTGCCCGCACCGGTCGAACCCGCGATCAGCAAGTGGGGCATGCCCGCTAGATCGGCGGTGACGATGCGGCCGTTGATGTCTTTGCCCAGCGCCAGGGTCAGTTTCGATTTGGTGCCAATGAACTCGGAAGACTCGATGTTCTCGCGCAGCCAGATAATTTCGCGCTCGCGATTCGGCACCTGAATCCCGACTGTGGATTTGCCCGCCATCCGCTCAATCAGAATGCTCTCGGCTTTGAGCGCCAGGCACAGGTCATCGGTGAGATTGGTGATCCGGCTGTACTTGATCCCAGCCTCGGGTTTGAATTCGAAGGTCGTAACCACCGGCCCGGGATTGATCTGCGTCACCTGCCCACGGACGTCAAACTCGGAATACTTTTCCGTGAGCACCTGGGCCAGCAACTTCAGTTCGTCGGCATCAATCGCCTGCTGCTCATCGGGACGATGCAGCAAGCTGCTGGGTGGCAACTTGAAGCCGCCAGCCGTGATGCGTGGCAGTGTCGTCTTCGGTTTGGCTCCGGTATCAGCCCGTTCCGTAACTTCAACATCCGGAATAATTGCTGCTGGAACGTTTTGTTGGGGCAGCGGCTCCAGATCGTGCTCCTCGCGGCGGCTGGCCCTAGACATGCGATCGATGCCAGTGGCTCGCACGGGCTCAGTCGCATAGGACGGTACGGGAGCCGCAGGGGGGCGCGCCGGAATCAGCTGAGCTGTGACCGTTGGACGGGTCGCGCGCCGTTTTTCCAGCTCCTTCTGCATCTTCCTTTTAGCCCGATTTTCCTGCCAGTCCTTGTAGCGATTCCAGAGTGCTACGACAAAGGCGAAACGGGTTGGCGCCCAGATTCGCAGGGAAGCGAAAGAGAAAGCGGTCGTGAGGTACAGCGCTACCGCCAAAACCGTGGCGCACACAATATATGCACCCGCCAGATTCAAGTAATGGATGAGGCCATCGCCGACGATGCGTCCGGTCAGGCCCTCCATGGGAATCACGCCCATCCAGCGCACATGTCCGGGCATGAGCGCCAACAGCGCGGGAACAAATACCAGGAGCCAGATTGCGCCCAGAGATTTCGCAATCGGTGAAGTGACCTTGCGCGAGCGGAACCAGCGGGAACCCAAAGCACCTAAGAACACAGGGACCAGAAACGCCCCGATACCGAGACCTTGCAGCAGAAGGTCGGAGACAATCGCTCCCACCAGCCCGACCCAATTACGCGCGGACTGCGAACCGGTCAGCACGGACGCGCTGTTGAATGAAGGATCAAGCGGAGAATAGGAGGCCAGAGCCAAGAACAAAAGGAGTCCCGAGACACAGAGCACGAAGCCGATCAACTCGTTGAGCCGTCGGTTATTCGTGGGAGCGAAGATCTGTGAGAAGTACTTCATGGGGCGTGTTTGGCGGTCTGACGGAAAGCGCGACTCACCTTTCGGATGCCAGACCAGTCCAGAGCCCAGTAATTATGACAAGAGCCGAGCAGCCCGACAATGAAGGAATTTGGCAAGAGTATCGAGTTAGTTTCCTCGGACGGCTTGCCGCGCGGAAAGGCCGTCCTCCGCAGTCCGCAAGACTTCTAAATTACCCGGCCAGCTTGGCCGCAAACGCCAGCACCAAAATGCCCACGACAATCCGGTACACCGCGAAGGGCGCGAACCCGTGCTTCCGCACCCATGCGATGAACCACGCGACCGCGGCATACGCCACTAGGAATGAAACGATGAAGCCAATCGCGAGCACGACCCATCCGTGGGGATCAATTTGCGAGACCCCAATGGGATTCGCGCCCTTGCCACGCAGCGACTTCAGCAGGTCGTAGCAGGTGGCCGCCACCATGGTCGGAATCGAAAGGAAAAACGAAAACTCCAATGCCGAAGCCCGCGACATACTGGCTAGTTGCCCAGCCGCGATTGTGGACATCGATCGCGACGTCCCGGGAAAAACTGCCGAGAGAATCTGGCAGGCTCCAATCCAGATCGCCTGACCCAGGCTCATGGCTTCCATCTTCCAGGTGTGGATGCGGTTTCGGGGAGCACCAGGCCCGGCGGCTTCTGCCGGCGCATTCATGGCATCGACGATCCACATGACAATTCCGCCGATCAGCAGGGAAGATCCTATGATGTACAGGCTTTCCAGATGTTTGCCGATGATCTTGGTCAAAAGAAATGACGGAATCGCGGTGACGACAAAGGCAATGGCTGTCAGGCCTAAAGGATGGGTCAGGATATTACGGTCACCGTTCTCGCCTTGGGGAAACGTCGAAAATAATTTTGCGATCCGGTCGCGGAAATACACAGGCAGACAAAGAATGGCGCCTAGCTGGATCACGATGGTGTACATCTTCCAATAGCCGTCGGACAGGCTGATGTGGAATAACGCCTCCGCGATTCGCAGATGCGCGGTGGAGCTGACGGGCAGAAATTCCGTGAGACCCTCAATAATTCCCAGGACCACGGACAGCAGGTAGTCGTTCAAGCTTCCTCCAAAAGGGCGAAGGAAAGTATTACAGAAAAATCAGAGTGGTGAATTGAAACTTCGAACACGTACTTACTGGGTTACGTTTCCGTAAGTCGGGATGCCTTGCTCCATCAGGTAGAGCAGCCGTTGGGCGCGCGCGCCCCAGTCCTCTGACGCAGTTTGCGACGCTGCTCTCTGAGCCAGCGCAACTGCCTTGGCTCTGGCCTCCTCGGACTTCTTGGGCTCGTCTTCCGTCTTGTAGATCTCGATCAGCGCGGACCAGCGCCAGGCGGCGTCGTACAACGCCTCCGCCATGGCCGGAGACTGAGGATGATCGGTGGCGTACTTTTCGTAAATTTCCGATTCCTTCACCGGACACTTCGAGCTGGCCTGCCAATCGCCGCAGAGCTTGTTGTCGATCAGGTGGAAAGCGGCGAGGTCGGCCCACTTGCTGCCGGGAAATTTCTTGATCACCTCTTTCATGTATTTTTCTTCCATGCCCTCGCGCAGGTAAGACTCGCGCTCCCGGGACGAAGGACGCGATGACACATCGGCTTTCTCAAGCTGCCACCGGATATCGGCGGAGCGATACATGGCCTCACCCGCCAGGGGCGAGGTGGGAAAATAATCGGCGACACAGTAATAGAGGCGCATGGCGTCCTGGGCCGCGCCATTGCGTCCATGTCTCCGGCTGGCCTGGTCTTCGGAGTCGACCGCCTCGCCGAACAATATTTTGTCGCCATTCGGGGTGGAGGCCCGAACCACTCCTTTGTCAAGCACCCAGCCGGAGACGGTACGTTCCTCTGTCAGGTTGGCCTCGACATGCGCCCATTCGCGACTGGTCTCGAGGACAATGATTTCCCGACCGCGATCCATCTCCGCTAATTTTGCTGAACCGGAATCGGGCGAGAGATAGATTTGGGCCACCCGTACGACAGCGCCGCGCTGGTAATCAGCGGCGGCAGCGGGGAGTGTCGAGGTGAGCGCGAGCAAGCAGCTGATCGTTAGAAATGTTCTGGACAAAGTACCGCCGCCGTTCCTTCGACTACGCTCAGGAGAGGCTCGGCGGCTGTCGCGAGGGCGTCTTGCCCTCGCACTTGGCGGGCGGGACGCCCCCCGGACAGCCGGCGGGAAGCCGGCGCTACACAATTGGGCCGTCATGCTTGCTCCTTCCTCAGTTCCGCCAGCATATCCGCTTCAATGTTTCCGCCGCTGATCACGGCTACGTTTATCGTTGTTCTCGGCAGTTCGTCCTGGTGGAAGAGGAACGCAGCCACCGCCACCGCCCCGCTGGGTTCCGCCAGAGTTTTGGGAACGGCAGCCAGGCGCTGCATGGCTTTTCGGATTTCGTCCTCGCGCACGGTCACGATGTCATCCACGTAGCGGCGAATGTGTTCAAAGTTGACCGGGCCAATGCTCTGGGTGCGCAGCCCATCTGCGAGAGTGCGGGTAGTTTCTTCCGCCGTGGACTGCACGATCTTGCCGGATCGCAAGCTGGCCTGTGCATCGGCAGCGAGCTCCGGCTCTGCACCGATCACTTTCACTTCGGGTTTGCTCAACTTGATCGCAGTCGCGATTCCGCTTAGCATCCCACCACCGCCCACGGGTGCAATGACGGTTTCGACTTCGGGCAAGTCTTCCAGAATCTCCATCCCCATCGTGCCCTGTCCCGCGATAATCATTTCATCGTTGTAAGGCGGCACGATCACGTACCCGTGCTGCCCGGCGAGTTCTTCCGCCTTGGCCTGCCGCTCGGAACTTGCCGGACCCACCAGTATGATCTCCGCGCCAAGGGCAAGGGTTGCCTCGCGCTTGACCGCGGGCGCATTTCCGGGCATGACGATGACCGCTTTCACTCCGAGAGCCCGCGCAGCATACGCTACGCCCTGGGCATGATTGCCGCTGGAATAGGTAATCACTCCGCGGCGACGCTCGTCTTCGGAAAGCGCCGCGATCTTGTTGTAGGCCCCACGCAGTTTGAACGACCCGATAGGCTGCAGATTTTCCGGCTTGAGATAAAGCTGGCGGCCGTCTTTGATCTTGTCTGACTCGTGGATGTGGGACGGAATCAGCTTGGTGCGCACGGCAATGCCGCGCAAGCGAGTTTGCGCTTCGCGAATGTCGTTGAGAATGACGATGGGACTATCTCCGTTGTCATCCTGCGCAGCTGCTTCGCGAAGCGAAGCAGCCACTCCGCTTAAGATGACAACTCTTAGATTTCCAATATCACCGGCATGATCAGCGGCCGCTTCTGTGTCTGCTTGGAAACATAACGCTTCAGATCGGCGCGAATTTTTTCCTTGATCACGCCATAGTCGGCTTTTTCCTCGGCGCTCGAAGAATCCAGTGTCTGCATCACGATCTGCCGCGCCCCGTCGACGAAGCCGTCTTCTCCCGGGGAAAATCCACGAGTCACGATTTCAGGCGAAGTTTCCACCTTGCCGGTGAGCTTGTTAATGGCAATGATCGGCAGCACAATACCGTCCTCGCTCAAATGACGGCGGTCTTTGACAATCAGGTCTTCAACCACGTCGGTTCGCGATCCCGAGTCAATGCAGACTCTGCCGACATTCACGCGGCCGGCTTTGCGCGCGCCCAGTTCGTCAAATTCGAGGACATCGCCACTCTCGATCAGGATCACATTCCCGACTGATCCGCGCATTGCCCCTGCCATTTCCGCATGCAGTTTCAGTTGCCGATACTCGCCGTGGATAGGAATAAAATACTTCGGCTTTACCAGATTGATGATCAGCTTCAGCTCTTCCTGGCTGGCGTGGCCGCTGACGTGCACCGGAGGCGACGAGCCATCGTCGTAGATCACGTGCGCTTCGCGCCGGAACAGGTGATCGATCATGCGATAGATAGCTTTCTCGTTGCCGGGTATGATCCGGGACGAAAGCATCACCGTGTCGCCCTTCTCGATCTTGGCGTGCTTGTGATTGTCCACGGCAGCGCGGGAGAGCGCTGACATCGGCTCACCCTGCGTCCCGCTGATCAGCACGCATACCTTCTCGGGTGGGAAGTTCTTCATCTCGCCGGGATGGATGAGCAGGCCTTCGGGAATCTCGACGTAGCCGAGATCTTCGGCGATCTCCGCGGAGTTGTTCATCGAGCGCCCGGCAAACGCCACCTTGCGCCCGTGCTGCCAGGCCAGCTCCACGGCCAGCTTGATGCGATGAATGGAGGACGAAAAACACGAGATGAACAGCCGTCGCTTGGTGTGCGCGAACACCTCGTCAAATTTCCGCCGCACTGCGCGCTCACTCGGGGTGTAGCCCTTGCGCTCGACGTTGGTCGAGTCCTGGAACAGTGCCAGCACTCCGGTCTTACCGTACTCGGCGAATGCGTGCAGATCGAACAGCCGGTTGTCGGTAGGCGTGGGGTCCACTTTGAAATCACCGGTATGAATGATCACGCCCAGCGGGGTGTGCACCGCCAGGGCCACGCAATCCACCAGGCTGTGGGTGACCTGGATGGGGTGGATGGTAAAGGGTCCAATCTTGAAACCCTCGCCCGGGCGGATCTCACGCAGATCGGCCTCATCGAGCAAGCCGTGTTCTTCCAGCTTGTCTTCCACATAGGCCAGGGTGAACTCTGTGGCCCAGACCGGTACGTTCAACTCGCTCAGGATCCAGGGCAGGGCGCCGATGTGGTCTTCGTGTCCGTGAGTCAGAACGATGCCCTTCACTCGTTGCCGGTTTTCGATCAGGTAGGAAATATCGGGGACAACAATATCGACGCCCAGCAGTTCGGCCTCAGGAAACATCAGGCCGCCGTCGATGACGATGATATCGTCGCCCCACCGGATGGCCATGCAGTTCATTCCGAACTCGCCCAGGCCGCCGAGGGGCACGATGTGCAATTTTCCAGTTGGCATGCAGTGTACTGATCCTAGCACAAGCATCCGGGGCGGACGGCGACGCTACATTGCGGCGCTAGTCAGATCCGACGACCGTAATCTTCCACCGGCACGGAATCTGCGGTAAGGTTGAACGATATGGTTGAGATGGAGCGCAAGACCTGGTTGAGGCGGCGGGTCGAAGACGGCTTGCGTCGCGGTTTTCAGCGCGCCTATGAAACCGTTAAGGTGGATCCAGCTAAATTTCTGCTGCAAATACGGTCCGCTTACGGCTTGCCAATCAGTAATTTTCAAGGCGTTTATTCGCTGGAGGTCGGCCAGCTAGATCTACTGGCGCACCGTGTAATTCGTAGCGGGATGAAAGTCGCTGCCGCCGAAGGCGCCGGATTTGGACTGGGAGGCCTCATCACGATCATTCCCGATCTGGGAATCCTGTCGGGCGTGACATTGCGGACGATACAGAAACTCAGCCTGCTTTACGGCTTCGAGTTCAACACCGAAGAGGAAACCGCAGAACTGTGGATTGCGGCCGCCAGCGCTGCCGGGGTCGACATCAGCCGCGAACTGTTGGAAAAAGAAGTGGTCAGCCGGTTCGTGCCCCGGGTCATCCAGCGTATCGCCGCACAGGCCAGCAGGGAAGTGGTGGAAAAATGGTCGGGACGAATCATTCCTCTTGCCAGTTCCGTGATCGGCGCCGGATTGAACTACTATTTCGTGCGTGCCTGGGGGGAACGCGCCCGCTCGCACTTCCGCAAACGGCACATGGAGATTCGCAGCCAGATGGCGGATGGGAAGCTGATAGTCGTGTCCGATCCGAAGGCATTACCCTCGTGAGGTGGTCGGCGGGCATTCCTTCGCGTCCTTTGCGGGAGCCTTAGCGTTCTTTGCGGTCAAAGCTTTTGACCGCAAAGTTCGCCACGGGCGGCAAAGATCGCAAAGAAAATGGGGAACCAAAGAACTTCTTCATGAAGACCTTCGGCTGCGCCGCCATTCTTTTCGATCTTGACGGAGTTCTCGTGGACTCTACTGGCTCCGTCACTCGCCAATGGCGAAGGTGGGCGGAGGAACACAATCTCGATCCCCAGAAAGTGGTCGAGATCGCGCACGGCGTGCGCACCATTGAAATCGTGAAAAAGCTGGCGCCGCACCTCGATGCTGAGACGGAAGTGGTCAGACTGGAGAAGCGCGAGGCGGATGACCACGAAGGCGTCTCGGTAATGCCCGGCGCTGCGGAGTTGCTCAAGGCCATTCCCGGAGGCCGTTGGTGCGTCGTGACTTCCGGCACCGGCTATCTGGCTACTTCCCGGCTCAAGTTAGCGAACTTGCCCACTCCGAAGGTGCTGGTTTCAGCGGATGACGTGTCAAAGGGGAAGCCTGACCCGGAACCTTATCTGATGGGAGCTAGACTGCTGGGCATGAATCCCGCCGAGTGCCTGGTCATCGAAGACGCCCCCGCGGGAATCAGGGCAGCTCATGCGGGAGGAATGAGAGCGATTGGAATCACCAGCACGTATCCGGCGCCGGCATTGCACGAAGCTGACGCGGTAATTCAGATGTTGGCGCAGATCAAGGTCGGCAACGTGGGGGTTGGGCAAGACTTGACAGTCAGCGTTGAATAGCCAGTTGAAGCCTCAACGTAGCCACTCTTCCAGCTCAATTCCTCGATCCGTTTTCTCGTCGCGATATTTCACGATCACGGGAGTGTAGAGAGAAAGATTCCACTCCGCGGCCTGTCCCCTTTTCACGGCTCGCGATCCGGGCACGACCACGGCGTTCTCCGGGACTTCCAGAGGCTTCTCCTCGGATGCCTTGTAGACCTGGCTGCGTACGATATCGTAAAGCGGCGTAGACCGCGTCAAGATCGTCCCCGCCCCCAGCACTGCTCGTGCCCGCACCAGCGTGCCTTCATAGACGCCGCAATTGCCGCCCACCAGCACGTCGTCTTCTACGATGACCGGCGCAGCATTGACCGGTTCCAGCACGCCGCCAATCTGGGCTGCCGCGCTCAGGTGCACTCGCTTACCCACCTGCGCGCAGGACCCGACCAGCGCGTGCGAGTCCACCATTGTGCCTTCGTCCACATACGCACCGACATTGATGAACATGGGCGGCATGCAGATCACCGAAGGCGCGACATAAGCTCCTTCCCGCACCGAAGATCCGCCCGGCACCACACGCACCCGGTCAGCCACGGCAAACTGGCGAGCAGGGAACGTATCTTTGTCCACGAAGGAGAGCGTCGAGCCTCCCATTTGGCTGAGTTCGCCCAGGCGAAAGCCCAGCAGGATGCCCTGTTTCACCCAGGCATTCACTTTCCAATCTCCGTTAATCTTTTCGGCAGCGCGGATCTTTCCTTGTGTGAGCTGCTCGCGGAATTCGAGAAAAGTCTTGCGGGCGTCCGGATTTCGTTCCACCTCGCCCAGCGTGGCCAGGCGCTCGATGGCAAATTGCAGGGAGGGCATGAGAAGGGAAGTATAGAAGAAAGAATTTCAGATTGCAGATTTTAGATTCAGATTGAGGACACCAGCGCATCAGCCTGACAATCTGGAATCTAAAATCTGCAATCCGACATCAGATGCACTTGCACTCGCTCCGAATCAGCACTCCCGGCATGTGGTGCGATGCCTCGCGGGCCTCGGAGAGGGTGGCGTACGGACCATGCCAGCGAGCGTGGTTCGCATCGTGCCCTGTGGGTCGCCCTTTGCCGTGATTGCACTGGCCGCAACTGGAGCGGTGCAGCACGATCTTGTGCGGACCGGCCAGCCAGTTTTCGTAGACGTAGAAATCGGCCGCTGCCGCTGCAGGGGCTTCCGGTTTACTGATCAATCCTGCCTCCGCAGCGACCCTTTGCAGCTTGGACCGGGTATCGCGGCGCATGGGCAGCATGGGCAGTCGGTACACTTCTTCGATCTTGCCCATCATAGCCAGCACTGCCTTCACCGGCAGCGGATTGGACTCGATAAAGTTGGCCAGCATCAACGGCAGATATTTCCGGTGAATGCGGCGGGCGGTCTCCCAGTCATTTCTCAGCGCGGCGCGGGTCATCTCCGCCATTTCACGCGGAATCTCGTTCGAAGCCACGGAAATGATTCCCACGCCGCCCATCGCGATAAGTGGCAAAGTGACGGCGTCATCGCCCGACAAGACTGCAAAGTGTTCGGGAACGACGTTGCAGACTTCGGCCATCTGATTGATGTTGCCGCTGGCTTCTTTGACTCCGATGATGTTCGGGACCTCGGCCAGCCGCGCCAGTGTGCCCGGTTCGATATTTGTCCCTGTGCGTCCCGGAACGTTATAGAGGATGATTGGCTTGTCCACGGCTTCTGCGATGGCGCGGAAGTGCCGGTATTGTCCTTCCTGCGTCGGCTTGTTGTAGTAAGGCGATGCCGAGAGGATGCCATTGACTCCGGGCAGCGCCGCCAACTCCTTGGCCTTGTCGACGGCATCATGGGTGGAATTCGAGGTCGCACCGGCCACAATCGGACAGCGGCCGGCTACGACTTCCACCGTGATATCGATGACCTGCAGCCATTCGTCATGCGAAAGTGTGGGCGTCTCGCCGGTGGTGCCGCAGGGAACCAGAAAATCAATCCCCGATTCCACCTGCCACGCGACCAGGTTGCGCAGGGCAGCCTGATCGATGGAGCCGTCCTGTCGAAACGGGGTGATTAAAGCAGTACCGCAGCCACGGAATTGCATGAGATAAAGATAACGCGAATTGGGGGTGTGCGAAACTGCCGGGAATGTGGTTAGAGTCCGGGGACCATCATGAACCGCGCGGAGACAGCCGCCCGGCTGTCCAGCCGAGCAGAGCTCGGCTCCCTACGTCTCTCTCCAGATATCCTTAAAATCAAAAAATCCCTTCTTGCCGGCCAGCCATTCGGCGGCCCGCACGGCTCCTTCGGCAAATCCCCGGCGCGACTTGGAGACGTGGCAAAGGTAAATCGTGTCGTTCGCTGAATCCAGCACGATCTCGTGCATACCAACCACATCGCCTTCGCGGAACGAAGTGATTTCCAACTCCTTGCCCGATGCATCGCGAATGATCTTCTGCAGAGTTACTGCCGTTCCCGAAGGCGCGTCTTTCTTCTGCTCGTGATGACGCTCGAAGATTTGTCCCGAATATTGATGTTGCAAAATTCCCGCCGCGGTGCGTGCGGCCTCGAAAAGCAGATTGATGCCGATGGAGAAGTTCGCGCCATACAGGAACCCAGCCCCGTTCTTTGCGACTAGCTGACGTACCTTTTCCAGGTCGCTGTACCAGCCGGTAGTCCCCACTACCATGTGTTTACCCGCGCCGACGCAAGCCGCAATATTTTCCAGGACAGCCTGGGGCGTTGTGAAATCAATCGCGACATCGACCTTGCGTAGTTTCTCCCCGGTGAGCGCGGCGGCCTGGGGATTCTCCGCCGCGCCCAGCAACGTAGTTTCGTGGCCTCGTTCGCGCGCTACTTGCGCAACCAGAGAGCCGGTCTTACCGCGTCCTAAGATAAGCAGGTTCACAGACAGCTCCTCGAGATTTCCTGGAGGTTACGAAAGAATTTCGCTGCGGAGTGAAACAACGAACCGCAGCGGCTAAAGCCGGCCCTGTCCTCAGGGTTTGCGGCACGACTAAAGTCGTGCCCTTCGCAAAAATTCCTATCGGATCGTTCTTCCGCTGGCGCTTACGCGAACACTTCCGGATCCAGATCCGAGAAGAACGTCTTGTGCAGACGTTGAACCACGTCGGACACCACGTCTTCCTCGACCACAAACGTCAGATTGATCTCGGAAGCGCCCTGCGAAATCATGCGGATCTTGACGTCTGCCAATTCACCGAACACGCGCGCCGCGATGCCCGGAGTGTCCCGCAAATTCTCGCCCACCAGGCAGACAATTGCTTTGCGTCCTTCATACTTAACGTCCGCCAATTCAGCTAGGTCGGCGGCCAGCGGCGGAATGGATTCGTTCGAGTCCACGGTGAGCGACACGCTCACTTCCGAAGTGGAGACTACGTCCACCGCCACGCGATGCCGGTCAAAGGCGGCAAAAATCGCGCTGAGAAAACCATGAGCCAGCTGCATGCGGGGAGCGGCAACATCCACAATGGTGATGCGCTTTTTCACCGCGATGGCCTTGAAAGGATTCTGGCATTGGGGTGCCCGAGCGGTGATTTGGGTGCCTTCACACTCCGGATTACCCGAGTTGAGGATATAGACCGGAATATTTTTCTGCACGGCGGGCAGAACTGTTGCCGGGTGCAAGACTTTGGCGCCGAAGTAGGCCAGCTCCGCTGCTTCGTCGAAGCTGATCACCTTGATTCGCCGGGCCTGCGCGCACAAGCGCGGGTCGGTTGTCATCATGCCGTCCACGTCGGTCCAGATTTCGATGCGCTCGGCTCCAAGGCCGGCGCCCGCGATGGCGGCAGAATAGTCTGACCCGCCGCGGCCAATCGTTGTGGTGATGCCAGCCTTGGAGGCTCCGATGAAACCTCCCATTACCGGAACTTTGTCAGCCGCGACCAGGGGTGCCACTTTTGATTGCAAGCGCTGGTTGGTTTCTTCGAACAACGGAGCGGCGCGCATGTGGGCGCTGTCTGTGACCAGCCACTCACGGGAATCCACCAGCGCGGACTGCATCCCCAGGGCCGAGAATGCCGCCGCCACAATCTTGCTGGAGAGCATTTCTCCGAAGGCGGAGACGTAGTCTGTGGTGCGCGGAGTGAGTTCGCCCACGGCGGAGATACCGCGCAGCAATTCCTCCAGAGTTTCGAAATCAGCCCCGAGGTCGCTGTGAAACTGCGTGAACAGCGCTGTCCCCAGCAGTTCTCCGGCGGTGTTGTAGTGGCGCTCTTGCAATGCGCGGCAGAGTTTCAGCGCGGTCTTGCGGTCGCCGGCCCCGGCGGCGCGTGCCATGGCCAGCAGTTGGTCGGTCACCTTGGCCATGGCGCTGACCACCACCACCGGCTTCTGCCCCAGACGGCCTTTGACGATTGCGCCTGCACGCTCGATCGCCTTGGCGTCCTGCACCGAGGTGCCGCCGAACTTCATGACGATCATCGAGGTAAATTCCTCAGACCGGGAGGAACGGGGACGAGCGTGGATGTTGTGGGACTGTGAGTCATCACTTCAAGCCGAAAACCGAGAGGTGAAGCTGATCTATCATGAAAGCTGCGGATCACCCGAGATAGCCCTGCACCTTCAGCAGCTCCGCGTTCAGCAGCGCCGCTCCCGCCGCGCCGCGAATCGTATTGTGCGATAGCACGGTGAACTTCCAGTCCAGTACGCCGCACGGACGCAGCCGGCCCACCGTAGTCGTCATTCCATTGCCGGCCTCAACATCGAAGCGAGGCTGGGGACGATCACTGGGCGTCATGTACTGCACTGGCTGTTCCGGTGCGCTGGGCAGCTTCATCTCTTGCGGCAAACTGCGAAACTCATTCCAGGTCGCGATGATTTCTTCCGGCTTCGCTTTCTTCTTGAGCTTCACCGAGACTGACTCCGTATGGCCATCCTCCACGGCTACGCGGTTGCACTGGGCGCTCATGCCAAATGATGCCATCACGATGCCCGAGCCATTCAGCTGGCCCAGCAGCTTGCGGGTTTCTTCCTCCATCTTCTCTTCTTCTTTGGAGATGTAGGGAATCACGTTGCCCAGAATGTCCAACGAAGCTACTCCGGGATAGCCCGCGCCGCTCACTGCTTGCATGGTGACCACCATCACGGTGTCCAGGCCGAACGCGTGCTGGAGCGGGGCCACCGCGATGACCAGGCCAATCGCCGAGCAATTCGGATTCGTAACCACGAATCCGCCCGACTTCTTGCGCCATGCCTGGCATTCCAGCAGCTTGACGTGATCATGATTCACTTCCGGAATCACCAGAGGCACATCACGTTGCATGCGCAGCGCGCTGGAGTTGGTAATCACCGCGCATCCGGCTTCGGCGAAGCGAGGTTCCATCTCGGCCGCGATGGAGGCATCGAGTGCGGCAAAAATAACTTTGGGCGCGCCCTCCGGACTCGCGGGCGCAACTCGCATTTCCGCTACCTGCTTAGGAATTGCGGTCTTCAGCTTCCAGCGCGCGGCCTCCGCGTAGGGACGGCCCTCAGAGCGGTCAGAGGCCGCCAGCCAGGCCACCTCAAACCAGGGATGATGCTCCAGCATTTGCACAAAGCGCTGCCCGACAATGCCGGTAGCGCCCAGAATTCCTACAGGAATTTTCGTATCCATAAAGGTTTCTTGGGATTTTACAACACCGCCGGTTCGCGTCCGCCGGATCGAAGACGAAACCGTTACCCGAACAAGTGTCAAGGTCGAGACGCCAGTCTTATGTTCTGGGAGTGATCTCGGAGCCGAACGAATATTCATTCAGGGGGCCGAATCGTTTTTTCTCGGCATAAAGCCGCCAGCGTCGCCACACGATACGCAAGCTGGCCATGATTGGGATGGAAAGATAGATGCCCAGCACTCCCGCGATCTCACCCCCGGCCAGCACGCCGAAGATCGCGGCCAGCGGATGCAGTTCCATACTCTTTCCCATGACGCGAGGCGAAATCACATAGTCTTGGACCAGGCGCCAGGCTCCAAGAAAAATCAGCAGGATCAACCAGTGCGGATAACTCATCAGCAATGCGACGCCGAAGATAAGAACTGCAGCGACCAAGGGTCCAACCACTGGAATGAACTCCATCATTCCGCCCGCGGTGCCCAGCACCAGCGCGTACGGAACACGGGTCATTTCCAGGAACGCCAGGTAGGCAAGGAAGGAAAATGCCGCCAAGGTCAACTGGGCACGGATGAACTGAGCCAGCATCTGGTTCAGATCGCCCAGCACGCCTTCCAGGAATTCGCGCTGGGGACGGGAATGAACGAGCGAGAGCAGGACCTCGCCAAAAGCGCGCCCGTCCTTGAGAAAGAATGCCGCCAGAATCGGCACGACGATCAGCAACCAGGCTTGCTTGGCCACGTCAGCCACGCGTAAGCCGATGCGCTGGGCCAGGCCAAGAAGGTCATCGCGATGATTGGCCAGGAGCGTGGACAGTTGCACCCGGGTATGGACGCTCCAACCCTGCTCCTTTCCGATCTGTTCGGCAATCTGGCCAGAACTGACGGTTTCCAGAAGCTTCGGCAAAGACTCGCTCAAACGCTGTGCCTGGCGAGCGATCTTCGGCCCTACAAAAAAGAAGAAGGTGATCAGGAGGGCCACGAGCAGCAGATAAATCAGCCCGATTGCCCGTCCCCGTCCGCGCACCCATTTTTCTACTCGGGAGACCGCGGGGTCCACCAGGTAGGCAAAGAAGACCGCAAACAGAAACGCGATCAGAGTGCGGCGAGCAATGTACAGGAAACCGAGGGCCAGCGCGAACAGCAGCAGCGTAAAGAGGACCCGCGACGTACGTGCGTCAATCAGGGACATTGAAACGTTTCCCTACTTAGTCCCGCACTACTTCTGTGTTATCGCCGGCCACCAAAATCCGCACCAGCTTGAATTGATCGTCGAGCCACAGCGACCACTCCCCGGCGTCGCTTTTGAGTAGAAAATGATTGAGTTCTCGTTCCACACCATGTACTGAAACCTTGTCCTTCCCGGCGAACGCCAGGCTTACCAACAGTGAAGAACGCTGATGCGGATTGATAGCGCCGAACTTCACCTGCTGGTTCTGCGGGCAAACGACCACTCCTTTGTCCGGGTGACAGCCGCTGGCCAGATATTTCCACACCAGAATTTCCCGGTGAACAAAGAAGTAGTCGTCCAGAACGCTGGTTGAAATCGGAAGGAGAAAGGGGTGCTCTTCCTCTTTGTCCTGCGGCTTATTGGTGGAACGTTCGACCAAAAGGTTGTCGTTGGGCAAAAGCACCGCTTGCGCTTTCCCGGGCGTGACCTCTTTCCACTCGTATTTCCGCAGATCACCGTTTAGCGCGAGTTGCAATTCCGAGGACTGGGCCGCCGGGTCAACGCCCGCCTCGGTCTTGAATTCGGAGATGGCGACGCTCCCTGTGGTGTTCTGCTGGATGGAAAATTTCTCGGTGGCAACCCTCCGTCCATTCATGAAAACGCCAAAAGAGCCAGCGTCCACAATCTGGGCCGCAGGTTCCTTTTCCTTGTCTTTATCTTTGCCTGGCTCCGCCACCGCGGCCGGGATCAGCTGAAGGCACGAAATTCCCATCAGGAGAGCCGTTGTGAGCTTCACGGTCGCACCCCTTCGAAATGCCGCGGTCCGAGACTCAGTCATTTCTTAACTTCAAAAGCGTGCCGTTACTCGACTACCGCAGGCCCAGGCGGGTGATCGCTTCCGCGGCCACCTCTTCCACGTTTTTGCCCACAGTTTCGATGCGCAAGCCGGCTTTCAGGTAGCAAGGCCGGCGGTCCTCACATAACCGATGGAACTCCTTCGCATCGCCGCGCAACGGACGTTCAACCTGCTGCTGCTGGCAGCGACGGAACAACTCTTCTGCGGGAGCGTCCAGGAAGATGGTTGACAACCCGGCCTGCTCGAGCAAAGCGGTGTTATCCGCCTGCGCAAAAGCACCACCCCCCAAAGCCACAACCTTGGCGGAAGCGCCCAGTTCACCAACCAGCGATCGCAGGGCCTTGTGCTCCAACTGCCGGAATGCGGCCTCGCCGGACTGCCGAAAAATTTGTTCAATGGACCTTTGTTCCCGAGCCTGGATGCGTTCGTCCAGATCTTCAAAAGGCCAGCCCAACCGGCGGCTCAAGGCCGCGCCCACGCTGCTCTTGCCGGCGCCCATGAAGCCCACCAGCACCACGGCCCGTACTCCGGAGACAGACGCAGACTTCGTGGTGTCAGACTGCCCACCGGGTCGAGTGCTCATGTAGGACGGCAATTTGCGGCACCCATCGAACCGCCGCGCCAGCCTCTCACTGTCGCTTAGTTTGAGCGCGTCTTCTTTAGCGCTTCTTGAGGTGGATTTTACCACTGAAGGAAAACAACCGGACCGAAGATGCGGCCTTGTTCATCGTACCTGCGAAGGCACTCCCTGCCTTGACCACGAAGGGGGTGTGCTTGGGTTCGAGAAGAAAGTCATTCTCCACCTGGCCGCGGACGGAGCGGGCCGTCACATCAATCGAGGCATCGTTCGGAGCGCTAGCTTCGATATCTCCGCTGTGACTGGTCAGCATGTACTCGCCGCTGTTGCCAAAATCGCCTTCATAGCGAATCTTTCCGCTGGTCGAGCTTACCTGCACCAGCGGGCCATTCACTGCGTTCAACACGACGTCGCCGCCGACGGACGTGACTTCGACATGTCCGTTGCGGATATTATTCAGCGCAACTGAGCCGTTCAGGGTTCGGATGTGCACGTGGGCATCACTGATGTCGCGCACTTCCACATTGGGCTGGCTGCCTTCGAGAGTTACATCGCCGTGCAGACCCTCGGCATGAAGCAGGCCGGTGGAGGATCGCAGGGTAACGCTGGCATCGGCTGGCACTGATACTTCGTAGTCCACGCGGCCCGCGTCGGCGGTGGCGCCGGGAAGAAGGTGGCTGAGAATGTCCACACGGCTTCCACTTTGGGTTTGGTCAATTTCCACCTGTTCCGAATGAAGGACAGCAACCACGACCACCTGGCTGCCCGCGCCGGGTTTCACCGAAATTGGCCCATACTGATTCGTAATCGAGATGACTGCCCCGGGGCCGACGGTAAAACGGAATTCCTTCCGGACCTCGGCTGAGGTGCAGATTGCCGTTGCCAGGATCGCGACCGAAACCAGTTGCACGCGCTGCGCTCTCGCCATAATTTCCCCTCTCATAGACCCGCTGCGACTATGAGCTCCCATTCAGTACCGCCAATTGCAAGCCTGCCGCTGACTAGGGCAGGGAACGATCCAATGCCATTTCATAGACGGCCGCGCGTTGCCCATAGGCATCCATCACGATTTGCTGAGCTTCCTCATCATTCGGGTCAGCCTGAGCGGATTCTTCGGCGTCTTGAATGTAGGCATTCACGTTCTGCAGGTTCGACGCGTATTGCGCCTGCATGGCTGGAGCCACGGCGGCCAGCAACTGGTCGTCCTCAATTTTATTTACACTGGATGGCTTTTTACCAGTCTGCAGGTTGGCTACCGCGGCAGGAGTTGGCGTGTGCAAATCTGCCGACAGTTTTGAGTCCCCTGATCCTCTCTGGTAGACGATGATGCCGAACCCGACTAACACAACGGCTGCCAGGGGCGCCAGCCATGCCAGGTTCCAGCGCCGAGGGCCCGGTGGCACCAGCGACGGTCCCCGGTGCGGATCACGGATGATGCCTTCTTGCCGCAGCGTAATTTCAATCGAGTTCCACACCCGCGGGCTGGGCTCGGCAACCTCTTGCAACAGCCGCGCCTCGCTGGCGATCAGATCCAGATCCGCGACCAGACCCGAACACACGGGACAGGATTTCAAATGCGATTCTTGCTCGGCGGTCCTGTCACCCGCAATTACTTCCGGCAAAACTTCCTGAAACTCTGCGCAATTCATACTTTGTCTCCCCCAAGTAACGCTCTCGATCGCTCCTTACGGCTTTGCGGCCTTTTCGGCTCTGCTCGTCTTGAGCGATTCGCGCAGCTTCATGCGCGCCTTGTGCAGCTGAGATTTGCTGTTGCCGATGGAACATCCCACCATCGCAGCAATCTCGTTGTGCTCGTATCCTTCTACGTCATGCAGTACAAAAATCCTTCGATATCCCGGCGGCAGCGCATCCACCGCGCTTTGCAATCGCAACCGGTCAATCGAGCCCGACAAGACGGGGTCGGGTGCGCCCAGCTCTTTCTTCGGGACCTCTTCCTCGTTTTCCAGCGTCTCTTCCAATGGAACTACGGGAAGACTTTTCTTCCGCAGCTGCATCAGGACAACGTTTACCGCCATCCGGTGCAGCCAGGTGGAAAAGGCTGATTCGCCTCGAAAAGTTGCAATCTTGCGAAATAACTGCAGAAAAGCTTCCTGAGTCAGGTCCTCAGCTTCCGCCGTGTTGGACGTCATGCGGAGACACAGCGAATAAACGCGCCGTTTGTGCAGGCCGTACAGAAGCTGAAAAGCTTCTGCATCTCCGTGCTTGGCTCGCTCTATCGCCTCAGCTTCGGAAAGCTTGTCGCCCTGTAGTTTTTTCGCGTCCGTCAAGTCGCCTTTTCCGGCCGCACTAATTCAGATGCGGCGTAACTATCTTTTCGTTGTACTGCTTGCAGAGTTTGCTACTGACCTGAACCCAGTCGAATCCGGGATGTCGTCAGGACCTTTCGATTTGGCGCTTCTTGGTGACCTTCGTAACTACTAGAAGCCTATCGGGGTCGGTAAACGGCGTCAACTATGGTTCTTTGTAGCTATGATTCTTGGTAGCTGTTCCGCTTTTCTGGGAATTGGGCCGCCGGTTCACGACAATAAATGCCGTTCTGCAGCTTCAGCACCCGGAAGATACCCCAATGTAGACCTTCTTCACACTTGTTTCCGAGAAGCTGTGCGCCCCCATGGCTCCTGATTACGACAGGTCGTGCACGGGCGTGACATTTCGGACCGAATCCGCCTTGCTTGAGAATGAGGACAACCGCAGCCCGACGGTCGAGTCAGGCTAGCGCGGGGGAGAAATGCATGAAAACCAAGATTCTCATAACCGCAGTCCTGTTGGGGTCTCTGGCTCAGGCCAAAGAGCCAAAAGCCCATCGGTCTGGCACTCTGCTCCAAATGGACTCGGCGGAGTGCGGGTTAGATGAAAACAGCGGCAAGAGCTTTGTCGGTGAAATCGTGGGTACCGACTCGGCGCACAAGAAAACCCACGCGCTGCTCTGCCAGGAATACCTCCTACAGAGCGACACGGTAATTTATCGCATCCGCCCCGTCGACGAAAAGCATCCCGTCCTGCTGCCGGTCGGTCAAACCGCTCAGTTCCGCATTCATAAGGACAAGATGCTGCTGCAGGTAGAAGATGCCGATAGCAAGGAACGCGAATACAGCGTCGTTTCTATGACGCCGCGGTCCGAGCGGAAGTCGGCCGACAACTCTACTTCTCTCAAATAAGCATTCATGCTGTCGGGGCGCGGGTCGGGGACACAATCCGCGCCGATGTTGTTCCGCTCCACTCGACAGGTAGATCATGGCGCAAGATCAGAGTGCAGGTGACCGCCTCCACCGCGGCTGTCCCATTGCAGACTCACTACAAGAAGGGTTACCTCGCCAGGGCAAGGTAAGGTCTGCCGCTGGCGCCGAGCCATGCGTCCCGGGTGCCTCGGCCTAAGGCGCTGGACGCCGGAAATCTATGTGCCCAGGCCGGCTACCATGGTAGAGTGTGGGGCTAATTTCCCCTGCCTGACAGCCTGGGAACGCCAGCTGAAGGAGTCGTCCATGTCGCCGATCTACGAGCTTGTAAAGGATCGCCGGGTTTATTCCATCGAGGCCGACCGCACCGTTCTGGAAGGCGCCCGTTTCATGATGGAACATCGCATCGGCGCTCTGCCCGTGCTGCGCAACGGCGAGTTGGTGGGTATCTTCTCCGAGCGCGACATCATGAACCGCGTCGTCGCCGTTGGACGCTTGCCCGGAACCACCAAGATCTCCGAGGTGATGACGGCCAACCCCAAGGCGGTCAGCGTGGAAGAAACCATAGAGAATTGCCTGTACCTCATGCGGGAATTTGGTTTCCGCCATTTGCCCATCGTGGATGGCAAGGAACTCAAGGGATTGGTTTCTTCCCGCGACATCCTGTTGCGCTACATTTCCCAGAAAGAAGCCGAGCAGCGCCGCCTCGCAGTGTAAGGACGGATTGGGCGGGGCCGGCCCTTCATGGAATGACTGGGACCCCGGCCACGCCAATGTACTTGTCAGCGCCGCCGTAGTAGAACAAATAGCGGCTGCCCTGTCTTGCCATACCCTCGACGAAGACCACATTCGGAACCTGCCCACCCTTCTCCCAGTTCCTTTCTGGAAGAAACACCGGCTGTTCTGATCGCCAGATGAGTTTGCGCGGATCGCTCCGGTCAAATACAGCAATGGCAGTGCGATAGACCAGATTGTCGTCTGCTCCGTTGTAAACCAGTACTATTCCGTTTTTCGTCACGATGGGTGGAGGTCCTGGTTCCACGACTCGGGAATCAAACCGACCGGCGCGGGGCGGAAGTACAGGCACATCTGTAGCCTCTGTCCAATGGATGAGATCTGGCGAATATGCCAGTCCTATCTGTTCAAACTTGTCATTACTGGTGCCCAGGAAGTACATCCAGTACTTGCCGTCGATCTTTTCCGGCACGATGGCCCCCGACTTTGTCCAGCCCACATTCCAGTTGCCTTTGTAGGCTGGCAGAATCACGCCTTGGCGCTGCCAGTGGAGCAAATCCTTGGAAGTAGCCAGGCACAGTTGCGCATCCTTCTTGTTGTAGCCGGTGTAGGTCAGATAGTAGGTGTCGCGGAATTTCACCAGACGAGGATCTTCCACGCCACCCTCTCTTTCATAGTCAGCTTCGGGAGAGAGCACGGGCTGGGATGAGCGGGTGAAGTGCAAGCCATCAGTACTCTGCGCATAGCCCAGACGCGAGGTTCCGTTTTTGTCCTGGGCGCGGTAGAGCATGACGAGCTTGCCGCGATGACGGATGATCGCCGGGTTAAATGTTCCTGCCGATTCCCATCCTTCGTCTCGCGGAGAAATAATGGGATCGGCCGACAATCGGATCCAGGCACGAAGTGTCCAGTCCTGCGCCGCCGCCGAAACCAGCCCTGAGGCGAACAGGACAAACAGGCCGAGCGAACGGGTCCAGGTGCGCATCATAATGTCCGACCTTGTTGGGGCAACTAGCGTATCCTAGTAAGTATGTATACCGCCGATGTGTTGAGAAACGTTGTTGCCCTGCGAACTGAAGTTGCCAACCTGCGCGACCTGAATGACCGTTACGCTAGCCAAGAGGATCCCGTTCCCATGGCCTCTCGCGCCAACAAAGAGCGGCGTACACGCCTTCAGGAAATCGTCCGGGAATTGGCCGCCATCGCCAAAGACCAGCGGCCCTGAGGTCAACCGGAACTCTCTTGACGCGACTGGCCGCGAACGGCCCGGTTTGACTCTGTCGTGCCTGCGCCCGTGAGCAGGTCCAGTTGTCATGACGGGTATTTTAATGCTGCAAAACTTCGATCTCATCTATGTTGCCCAGGTATTCGTAGCGGAGCAACGCGATTGGAACGTTGCCGTTCTTCCATACAAAGTCATGGAACTCGCGCAAGTTGAATTTCTCGCCTTGCGCCAGGCGAGCTTCCGCCAGTAATTTCATGATCTGCAATTTGCCTGTCTGATAAGAGATTCCCACGCCGGGGACTGAGGCGTAAAACGTAGCGTCCTCCAACGCCGTTGCCCGGTCGAGCGGGACCGTCCTCATGAAGTAGTCGGCCGCCTGCTCGATGGTGAACTCTCCTGTGGATAGCTTTACCTCAACCTCCACCCGCAGCGCGCGAAAGCGCATGAAGTTGTAAATGATCTCGCGGGTACGCGGGCTGTCCTCGAACAGACCGGCCTGCAGCATCATTTCTTCGGCGTAGAAGGCGATGCCTTCGTTGGCGCTGGAGTCGTAGTAATGCCGGCGGATCGGGTCCTCATTCGTCCAGGACATCACCTTTTGGAAATAGTGTCCCGGAATGCCTTCATGCACAATGATTCCTCGCGGATCCCGGGCGGTTGATAAATCGAAGTATCCCCGATCGGGGGAAGGCGTCTTAACGTAACTGATGGCCTGATCTTTCAGGCGGGTAGGGCCGGTGAGGTCGTCAGCGACTCCGAACGCGGCGAGCGGCGCCAGATAGGACGGAAAGGGAAGATTGCGGTAGTGCTGCACCCAGGCCGGGACCGTGAGGATGTTCCTCTCCTCGAGGAAATTGCGAATCTCTTGTTCCTGCTGCTCTTCGCGCGCAATCTCGGTAGTCTGGTCCTTGGCCAGCGCCAATTGCGGCAGCTTCGCGTTGCGATTTTTCTCGTAGGCTTCGAAGGCGACGGACCGCCCCCATTCCTGGCGACCCTTGGCCACCAGCTGCTCGGGGGTGCAAGGAATCAACGCGACGTGCTTCAGGAAGTACACATAACTGTCACGTCCGACAGCCACATTGCTGGACATCTCTGGCAGCCGCTGCTCGAGCCAAACGCGGTAGCCTTCCAAAGCCCGGATTGCGGCCTGAACCGCAGGATCAAGTTGCGCGGCGCTTGCCATTGAGAGGTAAGGTTTTAGCTCGCGCGCCATTTCTTCCAGCCGGGGACGAATGTCATTCAGTTGATGGATCGACAATTTTGCCAGCGGACCGGCAGGGTCCTTGATGTTTGCTTCTCCACCCGCAATGATCTGGGGAATTGCCTGGATGCGACGAACGATTTCGGCACTGCGAACCTCACCGAAGGGCGGCGGTTGGGTCAGACTGACGAACACCGAGGCCAGAGCTTGGTCCAGATAAAACCAGGGATTGCGCTGCCACCCTCGCACGTAATCGAGTTCCCATAGTGCCCGCGCAATGGCGGAGCTGACGAGGAGATAGTCCACGGTTTCGGCGCGGGAGCGGTCGCGGAGATCCGGACCCAAGGCCTTCCAGCGCTTTTCGAACGCTGATAATTCGTCGCGACGCTTCGCGATCGTGGATGGCGACCAGTCTGCTGCCCATCCGTCGGGACGGTCAAGCCGCGGAATGTCGTCAAAGGAGAACGGTTGTTCGGCAGCTCGCCATTCCCAAAAATCAGCAGATAGCTGTTGCAGCGCATTTATCGGCGGGGTTGAAGCTGGCGCTAGTTGGACCGGTGCGACAGATGCAGCCAGCATTATCGTTCCGAAACGTAAAATGGCCTTGATCGCGGATCGTCGATTGGTCGATCGTCGATTAGTCGATCGCTGATTAGTCGATCGTTGATTCATGAGGACTCCCGGAATGTCCAACGTTGTAACACAGCAGGTGCACGGCGTGCTGCGGTGCCTCCGCAGGGCAAGCTTCGATCGGGCGAAGCAAGGGCGTTCCGGCAGGAAGGCTATAACGTTATTGGGTGCGCGTGCCGCTGCTTTACGGGTAAGTGATGGACCGAATCTGCATGAAGATGGTTGCCTTGTCTCCAGCCTGAATGGCCTTGTGCCCAAAAGTTGGGATGATGAATGTGTTCACGGTGCCGTAATAGTTGAGCAGGTGGCCAGTCTCATTGTTCTTAACGGTGAAGGTTGTTCCATCTCCCGCTAAGAATTGAAAAGCGACTGAAATGCAATCATCATTACACGCCGCCAGCCCGCCCGCGCCGCTCAAGAACAGTAGGCAGCTGTTGTTGGGTATGAAAGGCCCAGTTGCGCAGTTGGGGATCGAGATAAACGGGCCGCCACCCAACTTCGTGCCTTTGACGAATAAGGTAACGGTATTCAGCACTATCGGCGTACTGAAAAACGATCGGGTTTGAACGTTGACGGTCCAACTGCTTCGACCTTGGGAATCATTCCCCAGGTAGGTAAGCGTTCCAACGGTGGTCGTACAGTTTGCAGTGCAAGGTATCGTAGTGGAAGCGTATCCAGCGACTGACGCCAGCAGCACAAACAGCAGGATGACTACAGACGAAGCAGCTTTGCGCATTCTGTTTCCCATTGGGGGAGAGAAAGGTTAGTGGTTAAGGTGTTGAATGATGGAGCACTGGGGAACACGGGGAGAAAGGCCGGGATAGTAGAGTCTAATAATGCGTTTCTTGTCAAGAGTTATGACACCTGCATTGAAACGCGAATTAGAGCAGCAGCAGTACGCGTCTGTGGGTCGTAAACATAATGCATTGACGATGACGGGAATATTCGCTTTGTGTTCGCCATAGCTATGATATTATTTCCCCCGACCATGGCACGGCGTCCTCGACCTTCAGACGAAGTGCTGACCCGAAAAGATCTGGCAGAGTTGCAGCGTCGGCTCTCGATGATGAGCGTCACC
>CATPBJ010000203.1 GCA_955652395.1 uncultured Terriglobales bacterium
AGCGCGCGCTGGTATGGCCTGGCTGCTAGCACTGTGTTCCTTCTACTGCAAAAGGGTCGCGAGGTAAAACTCAAGCCGGGAGAGGTGATCGAAGTTGATCTGGTTCGCGATGGAGCCACGCTGCGGACGGAACCGTCAGGCCAGCAGAACCGTCAATAGCAGATGCTTCCTCATAGAGCTAGACCAAAGCCAGGTTTGCATTTCCGCTCGTGGGCCGCACTTCTGTTGATGCTCCCCGCCCCTGCCGGACCCGTTCGTAAACGCGAACGTATTCCTTGGCCGATGCATTCCAGGAGAAATCCTTGGTCATGCCATTGCGCATGAGTTGCTGCCAGGAATTTTGATCGCGGAAGGCTCGCAGCGCTTCTTTGATCGTCAGCAGCAGTGCTTCGCCGTTATAGTCCGTGAACTTGAAGCCGGTGCCCTTGCCCGTGCGAGAGTCCCAGTGCTCGATGGTGTCGTCGAGGCCGCCGGTGGCACGGACTATGGGGACCGTGCCGTACTTCAGGCTGTAGATCTGGTTGAGGCCGCAAGGCTCGTATTTGGACGGCATCAGAAACATGTCACTGCCGGCTTCAATCTTGTGCGCAATGGCATTGTCGTAGGCCACTTTGACCGCAATTTTCTGGGGAAATTGTTTGCTGAGGCGGAGGAATATTTCTTCGTAGGTTTTGTCGCCGCTGCCCAGGGCAACGATAATCATTTCCTCGCGCGCCAGGCGGTCCATGATTTGGGCAATGAGGTCGAAGCCTTTCTGGGCCGCGAACCGGGAAACGATGCCGATCACGGGCAGGCGCAAATCGGCTTTGATTATGCCAAAGCTGGCGAGCAGATCCTGCTTGCACTCGGCTTTACCGGACAAATCCTGCGGCGAGTAGCGGGCATCGATGAATTTATCTGTCTCGGGACTCCACTCGTCGTAGTCCACACCGTTCAGGATGCCAGTCACGGTCGAAGACCGGGCGCGCAGCACCCCTTCCAGACCAAAACCGAATTCCGTGGTCTGTATTTCCTGACTGTACTTCTTGCTCACCGTAGTAACGAAATCAGAAAATACCAGGGCTCCCTTGAGGAAGTTCACGTTGCCGAAAAACTCCATCTTGGAAATCGTGAAGAGGTCCCAGGGCAGGGTCAGCAGCGGCAAAGTATCTGGCGGAAAAAGCCCCTGATAGCCCATGTTGTGGATGGTGAAGACGGTAGCCACGTCACGGAACGCCGGGTCTTCGGCATATTGGGTACGCAGCAGCACGGGGACCAGTGCGGACTGCCAGTCGTGGCAATGAAAGATCTGGGGCACGCCCAGAATCTTCGAAGCTTCCAGCACGGCGCGGGAAAACAAGGCGAAGCGCTCGGCATTGTCGGGATAGTCGCCGGCGGACGTACCATAAAGCGCGTCGCGGTCAAAGAACAGGGGGTACTCGACAAAGTAGAAGCTCACTCCGGAGCGCTCACCGCCGCTGACGATGGAACAAAAGCGGTAGCGGTCATCGAAGGGTACCGTGACGCTCTTGACCACCGTCCGCGCGTCCTTGAGCAGGGTCTGGCGGTAGCGGGGAAGATAGACAGTCACCTGGTGTCCAGCCGCAACCAGGGCTCGCGGCAGCGCACCCACCACGTCGGCCAGTCCGCCCGTCTTGGAAAACGGGACACACTCTGAGGCAGCAAAAACTATGTGCATTGGCCGCTCCTTATAAAGTGCCGGCCCCGGCGCCGCCGGCACACGCTATCATAGGGTGCTGCTCACAGCATACTCTGCTGCCTGAGCAACCTGGCAGCACGAACTCGCCAGTTTAAACGCCGGCCAGCCGGCAGGAAAGCGGGTTAACGTGATAAAAATCGCGGCGTCGGAAAAGCGCCACGGCAGACCCAAATTGGGCCAGCACTTCCTGGTGGACTCCGCCGCCACCGCCCGCATCGTGGAAGCCCTGGGAGATATCTCGGAGAGCACAGTCCTCGAAATCGGCCCCGGGCGCGGCGCCCTCACGTCGATGCTGGCAAAACGGTCACGGCGGCTGATTGCCATCGAAATCGATCGCGTGCTGGCGGCTCAGTTGCGCATGAGCTTCTCCCAGGAGCCCAACGTGGAGATCATCGAGGGCGACATTCTAGCCATCGACTTCCAAACCCTGTTCGGACCGAAGCCGGGGAGCACTCGTCCCGGCATAAATCACCAGCCTGAACCCGTGCGCGTGGTAGGCAATCTTCCCTATTTCATTACCTCCGACATCCTCTTGCGGCTATTTGAATTTCGGCAATACTTCGAGACCATTGTGCTCATGGTGCAACGGGAGGTCGCGGAACGGTTGGCAGCCGGGCCGGGGCGCAGCGACTACGGCCTGCTTTCGGCGACGGCGCAGCTGTACGCGCACTTGGAAGAATTGTTCACGCTTCCGCCAGCGGCGTTTTCACCGCCACCTAAAGTGGAATCTGCCGTGGTGCGCCTTAGAATGGCGCCGAAGCTCGACAGCTTGCGTGTGCCCGAAGCAGACTTTATCAAATTTCTTAAATTATCTTTCGGACAGAAACGCAAGACTCTTTCGAACAATCTCAAAGCGCAATACGAGCCCAGAGTCTTGCGGGCGGCCTTCGAAAAGGCCGGAGTGAAGCCGACAGTGCGTGCGGAAGCGTTGAATCTGGAAAAGACTGCTGCGCTGTTTCGCGCGCTGTCGGGTGCAGGAACAGCCAGTTAGTCCGGCACGGACGGCATAAATAGGCAAAAACAACAGCTCTGGTTTTTGAAGCCGTGTGACTGTAAATGAGGGTGGAGATTCGGCATATGAGGCGTTCGTGCAGTTGCGTTCTGGTCGTAGCTGCTATGGCTCTGTTCGGCTGTCTCGCATTGTCAGGTTTGGAGGAGCCTACGGAAAGTAACAGCATCCTGCGTCGCTTCCCCGGATATCACGTGTTGACATTGCGGGAACTTGACTCCGAGACCAGAGCCTTCTTCGTAAAGCAGTTTCCAAGGAATAGTCCGAGCGCGGTTCATGCTGACTTTGATGGCGACGGCTACCTGGATTATGCAGTGCTGGTAAGAAACAACAAATCAGGAACGACGAAGCTGGTGATCCTCCTGTGTTCAGGAAACGGCCCGTGCAAGACCGTTTATGAGCTGGACGTATCGACGCACTCGGGCTCAGTCTATATACGGCCTGTGCCTGTGGGATCACGCGTGTTCCAGACGGATGCAATAAGTACGAGCGATCACACGTCCCCGGGGAGAGTTCATTCAACCCGGATTGGGTTGACATATTTCGAACAAGCTGAAGCAGTGCTTTACTGGAATCCGAAGCTTCAGAGGATCGAAGAGGTTCAAACCGGGGACTAGGACATTTTGGCTTTGGAGACAACGTGAACTACTATGTGACGGCGTCAGCATCTCGTAAGTACCGACGAGCTGTCATGCTGAGCGACTCTGATCGTCCGCTGGCGGACGATCAAGGGGAGTCGAAAGGCCGGTACAGGCTAGATGACATGACGGCTGAATCAATCCGTGGCCTCGCGTTGGGTGTAAGTTGGGGAGAGAGCAGCAATGGGTTCCGCTATCCGCCATCCCGCCGTGGCTGGACGCTTTTATCCGCGTGATCGGGGTGACCTGCGGGCCGAAGTGCAATCCTATCTATCCCCGCCCCAGGAAACGGTTTCAGCCCTCGGCTGTGTGGTGCCCCACGCCGGCTACATTTACTCCGGACATGTGGCGGGCGCTGTCTATGCCCGGCTCGATCTGCCCCGGCGCTGCATTCTGATGTGCCCCAACCACACTGGCATGGGACCTCCGCTTGCTATCATGAGCACGGGCGCGTGGGAGACGCCGCTGGGCCAGGTGCCAATCGACGCGCCGCTCGCAGCCGCTTTGACGCAACGTTTTCCGCTCCTCGACGAAGACGCCGAGGCGCATCGCGCCGAGCATGGCGCTGAAGTTCAATTGCCGTTCCTGCAAGCAAGAAATCCAGAGTGCACGTTTGTCCCGATCGCTCTGGGCACCAGCCGGTACGAGGTGCTCCAGGCGCTGGGTATAGTGATCGCGGAGGTCGTACACGCGCTGGACGAGCGCGTGTTGCTGATCGCCTCCAGCGACATGAACCACTACGAGAACGACACGGTTACGCGGGTGAAGGATCAGAAAGCCATCGAACGCATCCTCGTCATGGACGCACAGGGTTTGTTCGACGTGGTAATGAACGAAGACATCAGCATGTGCGGATTCGGACCGACCGTCGCGATGCTCACTGCGGTCCGGCGACTGGGCGCAACGGGCACAGAACTGGTCAGGTATGCCACTTCGGGAGATATTTCAGGGGACCGCGAACGCGTCGTGGGGTACGCGGGCATCCTCGTACGCTAGTCTGTCCCGGATAATGACTTACGAAGGATCTCAATCTAGTCTTCCTATTCAAGCTATTCAAGCTCGATTTCTGTCTCCTGCTTGCCTTTTGCTGGCGGTGGGACGCTTGCCGGCGGGGCGGCGGGAGCCTCTCCGAGAAGATCGGAAAGCAGCAGACGCAGATTGCCCGGATTAGTGGAATAGGCCATGGCGGTGTCGTAGTCGATCATTCCGGCGCGAATCAATTTTTCGATTTCTCCGTCAAAGTGCTGCATGCCTTCGGTATCCCCGTCACGCATGGCATCGAGCAAGCTTTTTCCTTCTACCTCACCCTTCTCCAGATACTCGCGGGTGCGGAGAGTTGATTTTAGAATTTCTATGGCGGCCACGCGCCCGGCTCCCTCTTGGCGCGGGAGGAGCCGCTGCGAAACGATATAGCGGAAACTTTTTGCGAAGCGGTTGCGAATGGTTTGCTGCTCGGCCAGGGGAAACACTCCGATGATCCGTTCCACCGTCTTTGATGCATCGGTGGTGTGCAAGGTAGAAAGGACAAGGTGGCCGGTCTCCGCCGCCTCCAAGGCGATTTCAATGGTCTCCCTGTCGCGCATTTCACCCACCAGGATTACCTTAGGCGCTTGCCGCAAGGCGGCTCGCAATGCCAGCGCAAAGCTGGGAGTGTCACTGTGCAACTCCCTTTGATGGACGATGGAGCGCTTGTGGCGGTGCATGAATTCCACGGGATCTTCAATGGTCAGGATGTGGTACGCCTTGGTTTCGTTGACCCGATCGAGAATCGCGGCCAGGGTGGACGACTTTCCCGAACCGGTCGGGCCGGTGACCAACACGATGCCGTTTTTAATGTCGGCAATTCGGCCGAGTTCCGATGGTAGTTTGAGCTCGGCAAAGCTGGGAATGCTCTTGGGAATCACCCGCATCACAATCGCGTGGGTGCCCCGCTGGACGAATACATTCACTCGAAAGCGGGCCGTGCCCGGCAAGCTGTAGGAAATATCGCACGATCCCTGACTTTGCAGCATCCCGATCGCTTGTTGGTTGTCTCCGATCAGTTCTTGCGCGATACGCTGTGTGTCTCCCGGGCTCAGAACCGAGACGCCGGGCAACTTCACCGGGACCAACTGACCACTGACCTCAACGTGGGGATGGTTTCCAGGAGAAAAAATCAGATCGCTGACATGGCTTGAGACCTGCAGCATGGCCAACAACAGCGCTGGCGTCGGTGGAACAGGAGCGGCGTTGGGAAGGGGCGCCCGGCCCGGTGTGGCCATGAAACCTCCAGGGATTGTTTGGTGTTTCTATAGCCTACGTGCCGGTGGTCGCGGCCTCAAGTGACTGTAGTAATTGGTACCGTTGTTTGTGCGATGTCAGCTGGCGGATTAGAGTTTGCTCATTTCTTCACATGACAAAGGGCGACCCCAAGGTCGCCCTTTTTAAGTCCTGTTCCGAAGACTTAGCGCATGATCTGGAAATCAGCCCGGCAGCCATGGTCCACCCAAATACCGCTGCGATCGTAGCCCCAGCTGCGGCCTTGCCGGCATGAAGCGTCGCTGCGCTGCTTCAATAGTTGTACCCCGCCTCGCGTATCAGCCGGGCAGTAGTGCCGGTGCATGTCGTCCGACGCGCATGAGATCACCTGATTTTCCCCTCCCACGTAGTCGTTCCGGTCCCGGTCCCAGTCGCGATCGCGGTCTCGATCACGGTCTCGGTCGCCGTCGCCGTCGCGGTCTCGATCCCAGCCGCCCCGGCCTCCGCCGATGGCGAAATCAGCCCGACAACCATGATCCACCCAGATTACGTTGCCATCAAAGCCCCAACTGTAGCCTTCCTGGCAGGGAGACCCGCTCCGCTGTCGCTGTAACCGGACTCGGCCTCCCGACTCAACGTTGCAGAAATGCCGTTTGCCATCGTCGGAGGAGCATGTGATTGTGCCAACGCTGCCCGGGGCTGGCCCGCGGTCCTGGTAAGAATCGATGGCGAAGTCAGCCCGACAGCCGCGATCCACCCAGACGCCGCCTCGGTCAAACCCCCAGCTGTAGCCCTGGTTGCAAGGCGAACCGCTGCGTTGGTTGAGCAACCGCACTCCGCCCCGCGTATCCGCCGGACAATAGTGGCGATGGCCATCATCGGAAGAACAAGTAAGGGTCTGGGCCGAACTTCGCGGACTGAAAATGACCAATGCAGTGGCAACCAGACTCAGTTGAAGCCAATTCCTCGTACTGATCATGCTCAACCCCCTTCAAGTGGGGAAAACGACTTGGATCCGACTGTCGGTCCCTACTTATGGGACACATGGGAAGTACCATGCGAACTGGGGGCGGAAGATCCGACCCCTCCACTCATCCGCGGACTGGCACCGGCGGCCGCAGGCGAGGAGACCCTGGAGCCTCCAGCTGGCAAGCGTACCGTCGAGCTGACCGGCGGGGCGTGCATGGTTCCATCGCCGGGTGACGGCCGCTCCATCTGCTGCGAGATCCTGCCTAGATTGCGAACACTACCTCGCGCGACTCCCAAACCTGCCGAATCGCCGCGTATTTCCGATCTGCCTTGGATTACACCAACCGTGCCCGTTGGCGTGCCACGGCTGACCAGCAAGGTTTGTCCTGGCGTGGCCGGCGGCCGGGGCACACTAAAGCGTTGCGGAGCGTTCACGATGCGAGGAACCGTGTTCCATCCTGTCCAGGTACTTCCTGGCTGCCAGAACCAACCATAGCCGGAAAGGTAGTTCCAGGAACCGTACCGATACGGCGTCCAGCCCCATGGGTAGCCGGAGATCCAGGCATATCCAGCCCCGGGATACCACATCCAGGCGCCGTTCATGAACGGATCCCAGGCCGCTCCTACCAGGTAGGGCTGCCACATCAACCCGTAGCCGGGCATATTGTAGAAGCTCCCGTAGTAGTTCAGGTCGCTGGCTCCGTACGCGTAGGGCGAGTAGCTGTTGGCGCTGTATTGCTGGTGATATTTCTCCTGCTGCTTGTCCCAATCGTCGTAGGGATCCGGCTCCAGACTATTGGCAAGGGTGTAGGGACTTGTTCCGGCCAGGTCGAAGGTTGCGCTGTGCTTCTTTTCGACGTCCACCTGGCCCGAGGAGCCATGGACTTCCACATCACCTTTGAACACAGCGACGGTGGCGCTCGCGTCTCTCAGTTCGACACGAAGGTGCGCAGGCTTGTTGAGTCTGAGGCTTTCCCGTCCAAAACCGAGACTGAACTCTTCCCCTTTGTCGCCCTTGAAATTCAGATATGCGGTTCCTTCCTGAAGTTCCACACTCGACGCTCGGGCTCCAGAATCGTGCCGTGCCAGCTCGGGGAATTCCAGGACTGAGCCGGGTGTAATCCGCAGGGTGCTGCCGTCTTCGAACTCGATCTCCGCGCGTGCACTCTGGCCAGTGCGCAATTTGGCGCCTTGGGTGACGGGTAAATTGATGAAGGCCTTTTCGTAGCCCTGTCCGGTGCTGCGGTCAATCTGAACATCCCCATCCACCTGGCTCAGGCGCACAATGCGAGCTTGCGAGTCGGCAAAAGACGGAACTGTCAGCCAGCACGACACAATCGCCATAATTACTGGAACGGCCAATCTGCGTATCGACATGTGCTGCCTCCCCGAGACGGACCCCACTACTTGATTAGAACACCTTTCGGCCTCTTCGGTTGTCAACAAATCGCGATAGGGGCGGAAAATCGACCCAACCGAATCATCGCTTTATGGATCCAGCCCGCTCAATCATCCTCTGGGCACGGGCCCGGACTGGATTGATCACGGATGTGTCACTCACGATGCGCTGCAGAATAGGCGCGACGGCGGCCATTTCCTCCAGGTCGTTCCGGTTGGCCGTATCTTCCATGCTCTTGAGCTCCTGGTCGAGCGCCAGCTTCTGATAGCGATGGAAATACTCCAATCGACGTCCAAATTCCAGGGTCGTGGAGAGGCTCTGGAACAGCTGCGTAACCTGCTGCACTGCAGCCATGGGGGAGTAGTTGTAGGTGGCTGTCGTGCTCCGCCTGGAATCTTTGTAAGTCAGGGTCTTGACTCCAGTGGAGGCCAATCCCTTTTTTTTGGAGTCGATCTCTCCCTGAAAGTAGTGCGCGCGTTCGGCCAGATCGAAAACCCGCCGTCTGGTCTCGGTGGACATGGAAAAACCCAGGTGGAAGGGATCACCCTCGGAATCAGGACTCAGCTTGCCATCAGAATCGTAGCTGGAATGGCCATCGGAGGACACCGAAATCGCGTAATGCGATGGCTCTGAGCCGGGGAAATCGAGAGTGAAAGTGATGACGGCCGTCTCCTGCGCCCGGGCGGTCAGGTGCAAAGCCAGGACTAGCAGCAAGAGACAGAGGGTCCAATGGAGGCGCGAGCGTCCACGCTCGTGCACGCTCGCGCCTACACTGTTGCCGAGCCTCATGCAGAAGAGATTATGCCAAAAAACCTGGCAGATGTTCGCGATCCCAGGGCAGTTCATTCGATTGAGCAGTTCATCCGCTCACGGCGCGTTGCCGAACCAGCGTGGCGGAAGTGTGAAGGTGGCAGATGGCAATGGCCAGAGCATCCGCGGCATCGGCGGGTTCAGGCACCTCAGTGAGGTTGAGCAAACGGGTAACCATGTGCTGGACTTGCGGCTTCTCCGCCCTCCCGTAGCCCACTACGGCAGACTTGATGGACAGAGGCGAATACTCGGCAACTTCGAGTCCAGCGGAGGATGCGGCCAGCATGGCCACTCCACGAACCTGTCCCAGCTTGAGTGCGGACTTTACGTTGGCCGCGTAGAACACGTCTTCGATGGCGACGTTGTCGGGCCGGTGTTGCTCTATGATGGCGCCAAGGCGGTCAAAAATGATGGCCAGGCGCCGGGCCATGGACTCGCGAGACGAAAGCTTGATGGCCCCGCAAGTCAGGCAAACCAACTGGTCGTCGTGGCCGAGTTCGACCACCCCGAAACCTGTGTACTCGGTGCCGCAATCAATGCCCAGCACGCGCATGGGAGAGAGTTTATCTCAACTTTCGAGATTGCCGGTTAGCATTCCGCACTCAGCCGTGAAGTTTGATGGAGCACGGGTGTCCTCGCCCGTCGGGCACCGGCATAGACAAAAGACGGGCGGGGACGCCCGTCCTCAATCACGGATTCGATTCAGCAGCACCTTGGGCGGCGAGCTTTTGCGGCATCACATTCCTGGCGAAAAGCGGCGTAGGCTGCGCGGGAAGATACCCATTGCCGCTGATTCAGGAAACGTGCATAGGCCGACTCGTCGAAGATTTCGCGCAGAACGGCGAGGAAAATCTGAGTGCACGACGTGAGCTGTTCCGCCAGTTGTCGAGTTGATTTCAGGGCTTTGGCTCGAGAGTTCGCGCCAGCCGTTGTGCCGGCCGAAAAGACGATCGAGCTTTGCTCGACTGGACAGCCGAGGGCGGCTGTCTCTACGTAGCTCGTGCCGGGCTCTATCAATCGGTCTTTCATCCTTGCTCCTCCGCGAAGCGCGTGGCTACGAAGGGCGACTCTTTTACCCTCGCCTGCTTGCGACCGGAAAGCACTCGCAGCCATTCCACGGCCGACTCGATCAGGATCAATCCCACCATCACGATCAGAGCTCCGGTCACCACGGCGTCGAGACGATCGTTGAAGATCAGTCGGGCGTTGGCGGAGGCACCGAAAGCCAACTGTGCCGCATGCGACAGAAAGCCGATGCGGGGATTGGGATCAAAAATCTTGTGCCACGAGGCGGTGAAAGTTACGGCGACCAGCCACACCAGCGGGCCCATCGTTACCGCGGCGTAGTGCGCCTTACCCATCTTGATAACGATGGTGGTGGCCACGCACAGGGCGACAGTGGCCAGGAGCTGATTGGCGATGCCGAACAGCGGCCACAACGAGTTAATTCCGCCTAACGGGTCTTTGACGCCCTGCCACAGGAAATATCCCCAGGCAGCCACGATCAGCGCGCTGGTGGCGAGAATGGAGGGATACCAACTGGTGCGACCCAGCGGCTTCCATATGTGTCCAAGGGCGTCCTGCACCATGAAGCGCCCCACGCGCGTCCCGGCATCTAGAACCGTGAGGATGAACAGGGCTTCGAACATGATGGCGAAGTGATACCAGATCGCCATCAGCGCCTGTCCGCCCAGGCTGTTGGAGAATATGTGGGCCATCCCGACCGCGAAGGCAGGCGCGCCGCCGGTGCGGTTGTAGAGCGTCTGCTCACCCACGGACTGGGCCAGGGAATGCATTTCTGCGGCGGTAATCGGGAAGCCCCAGTTACTGATCGTCGCGGCCGCGGCCTCCGGCGCCTGGCCAACGATTCCCGCCGGACTGTTGATGGCGAAATAGATTCCCGGCTGCAGAACGCAGGCAGCGATCATCGCCATGATGGCAACCATGGATTCAGCGAGCATGGCTCCGTATCCCACCATGCGAGCTTCGGTCTCGCGACGGATCAGCTTTGGAGTTGTGCCGCTTGAGATCAGGGAATGAAATCCGCTGATCGCGCCGCACGCGATGGTGATGAACGCGAAAGGAAACACGTTTCCGGCAAACACCGGACCCGAGCCGTCAATAAAACGGGTGAGCGCTGGCATGTGCAGGGTCGGACGGAGTGCGACAATTCCCAGTGCCAGCAGGGAGATGGTTCCCAGCTTCACGAACGTGCTCAGGTAATCGCGCGGAGCCAGGAGCAGCCAAACCGGGAGAGCCGACGCCGCGAAGCCGTAAGCAATAATTAGGATGGCCAGCGCCGGACCTGAGAACGTGAACCAGCGGGCTACCGATGCAGTTTGTGAAACCCACTGTCCGCCCCAGATCGCAAGCATCACCAGCATGAAACCGAGCGCCGATGTTTCCAGCACTTTACCAGGCCGCAGGGTGCGCAAATACACGCCCATCAACAGAGCAATGGGAATGGTCATGGCGATGGTAAACGTGCCCCAGGGACTGGCCTTGAGTGCATTCACAACAACGAGGGCACAGACGGCGAGCAGGATCACGATGATACTGATCACTGCGACGTAGGCTATTAGTCCGCCCAGCCGGCCGATTTCCTCGCGCGCCATTTCGGTGAGCGACTTGCCATCACGCCGCACCGAGAACAGCAGAATTACAAAGTCCTGCACGCAACCGCCGAAGACCGCGCCAGCCAGTATCCACAATGTTCCCGGGAGATACCCAAATTGCGCGGCCAGCACGGGACCGACCAGAGGTCCAGGTCCGGCGATGGCGGCGAAATGGTGTCCGAAGACCACCCACTTGTTGGTGGGAACAAAGTCGCGGCCGTTTTCCAGGCGTTCCGCAGGAGTGGCGCGCAGGGCATCGAGGGTTAGAACCTTGGCCGCGATGAATTTGCTATAGAAACGGTATCCCAGGGCGTAAGTGCAAATGGCCGCGACCACCAGCCACATGGCATTGATTTGCTCGCCACGATGCAAAGCCACCGTCGCCAGAGCCAGCGCTCCCAGCAGCGCGACTGCAAGCCAGATTAGAATGCGCAATGTTTTCGGCATGAGATTTGGTAATTTCTGAAGATATTGTGGCGAATCCCTCGCCGGGGCGCAATCGGCAAGAGAGGCTCGAGGCGCTCGGGACGGCACAAAAATGCACAATTTAATGGTAATCTTTAGGTTCCGTTGCAAGCGATTACAGCAGAAGTGTATCCGGTGCTAATAGCGGTTCAGCTGAAGCTTAGGCCGCCGGATCACCATTTTGCACGCGATGAGGAGCAGGCAATGAGAGTTGGCATACTCACCGGCGGAGGCGACTGCCCAGGGTTGAACGCAGTGATACGCGCCGTGGTGCGCAAAGGCTGTTTCCACTACGAAGACGAATTTGTAGGCTTTCTGGAAGGCTGGCGCGGCCTGGTAGAAGACAAGACCATGCCGCTTGATCTGGCCAGCGTGGGCGGAATTCTTCCGCGCGGCGGCACCATCCTGCGCACTTCGCGTACCAACCCCGCGAAGAAAACAGACGGATTAGACAGGTGCCTGGCCACGCTGAAGCAGCACAAGGTCGAGGCACTGATCGCAATCGGCGGCGATGACACGCTTTCTGTAGCCCAGAAGCTTCACGAGAAAGGCGTTGACATAGTGGGCGTCCCCAAGACCATCGACAACGACCTAGCAGGCACGGACTTCACGTTCGGATTTGACACAGCGGTCAATATCGCCACGGAGGCCATTGATCGGGTGCACACCACAGCTGAGGCGCACAACCGCGTCATGGTGGTCGAAGTCATGGGACGAGATGCCGGCTGGATCGCGATGTACAGCGGCATCGCCGGCGGCGCGGATGTCATCCTTATTCCAGAAATACCATTCGACGTTGACAAGGTGGCGGAGACCATCCGCTTGCGGCACGCGCGTGGACGCTACTTCAGCATTGTGGTGGTCGCCGAAGGGGCAAAATTCTCCACTGACGTCGATCCCAAACATGGAGCGCCGATTGTGGTCGACATGGGCAAGGATGAATTCGGACATGCCCGGCTGGGCGGAATCGCCGCCATCCTCGCTCGCGAGATTGAGCGCCGCACCAACTTCGAAACCCGCACTGTCGTGCTGGGACATGTGCAGCGCGGCGGCTCTCCCAGCGCCTTCGACCGCATGCTGGCGACGCGTTACGGTTTGGGCGCGATCGACATGGTCCATCGCGGCGAGTTTGGTTGCATGGCGGCCCTGCGCGGGAACAAGATTGTTTCCGTGCCCCTCGCGGACGCCATCTCCAAAAACCGCACTGTCGATCAGGAAACGATTGACGTAGCGTCAGGCATCCTCGATAAGCTGACCACGGATAAAGTGGCGGTCGGAAAGTAGCGGACTGCGGTCATCGGACCTCGGACTTCGGGCGTCAGCCAGATGCCTGAAGTCGGACGTCTGAGGTCGGACGTCTGAGCTCCCGGGGTTCGAAGTCCGAGGTCCGACGCCCGATGACCATGGCCCGCCTCGCGCCGTCGCTGCTCCAGTTCATCGAGCTGATCCTGATCATCGCTGCGGTGGCGATAATCGCCTTCGCCTCACGCCATGCGGGACGAGCGACGCCAGGGCCGGCTGGCTTTCGGTACGTGGAAAGCCGCTTTCGACGCCTGGCGCGGAGAAAGACGTTGTCAGTGGTCGTGGTCGGCCTTCTGGTGGTTGCCCTTCGCGTTTCCCTGATTCCTGTCCTCGGAATTCCCGCGCCGCGCTGGAATGATGAATTCAGTTATCTGCTCGCGGCCGATACCTTCGCTCACGGACGCGTGACCAATCCTCCCCATCCCATGTGGGTGCACTTCGAGAGCTTCCACATCATTCAGCAGCCAACCTACATGTCTATGTACCCTCCCGCGCAGGGACTTGTTCTGGCCGTCGGCGAGCGGCTCGGGCATCCCTGGATCGGACAGTTGCTGGTCACGGCGGTCATGTGCTCGGCGCTCACCTGGATGCTCCAGGGATGGCTGCCCCCGGCATGGGCTCTCCTGGGCGGGATGCTGGCGATGCTGCGCCTGGGACTTCTCAGTTACTGGATGAATGGCTACTGGAGCGGGTCTGTGGTCGCTCTTGGCGGTGCGCTGCTGCTGGGAGCATTGCCTCGCGTAAAAAAACACGCACGTGTAACTGATGCGATCGTCATGGCCATCGGTCTTGCCATCCTGGCAAACAGCCGGCCATATGAAGGATTGTTGTTCAGCCTCCCCATAGCGGCAGCGTTGGGGATCTGGATATGTGGAAGGTCCCACTCGGCATTTTCCGTTTCTTTCGGCCGGGTGGTGTTGTCCATTATTCTCGTTCTCGCCGTGACTGGAGCGGGCATGGGCTACTACTACTGGCGAGTCACGGGCAGTCCCTTCCGCATGACTTACCAGGTCAATCGTGGTACCTACGCGACCGCGCCGTATTTCTTGTGGCAGTCGCCGAGGCCCGAACCTGTTTACCGGCACGCGGTGATGCGCGATTTCTATCGCTGGGAGTTAGAGCGGTTCGAGGAATACCGCACTCTTGGCGGCGCCGCCTACCGCACATGGGACAAGCTGGTGAGTTCGTGGAAGTTCTACTGCGGACCTCTGCTTACGATTCCTCTGCTGGCGTTCCCGTGGATCCTGCGCGACAAGAAGATGCGCTTTCCCATTGTCGCGGGCGCGTTTTTCCTGCTCGGTCTTGCCATGGAAACATGGACGCTGCCCCACTACGTAGCTCCCGCCACAGGCCTCATCTATCTCGTACTGATGCAGTGTATGCGCCACTTGCGGCTGTGGCCCTGGCATGGACGGCCGATTAGCGTTGCGCTGGTGCGAGCCATCCCGACCATTGCCTGCGCCATGATCTTGTTGCGCGTGGGAGCAGCTGCGTCCCACACTCAGATCGAGCCTGCATGGCCCCGCGGCAATTTGGATCGGGTGGCAATGGCCCGCGAACTGGAAGCCACTCCGGGGCGTCACCTGGTGATCGTGAGCTACGGTCCGCGTCATGATGTGGACTGGGAATGGGTGTACAACGCGGCAGCCATCGACGACGCCAGGATCGTTTGGGCGCGCGAAATGGGCTCTCAGGAAGACCAGGAGTTGCTCCGATATTTTCACGATCGAAAGGTGTGGCGCTTGAACGGGGACCAGTCTCCAGCGAGGCTGGAGCCATGAGCTCTGAATCGTGGCTCACAACCAAGCGTATCCGCGTTCATGGCCTGCTGCTGGCCGTCTGTCTCTGGACGGTCTATGCCGTGGACATGTCCGCGCCGGGGTTGCTCGACCGTAGCGGTCTGGTTAAGGGAACGGATTTTTTACACTTCTACACGCTGGGAAGCCTCGAGTTGCGGGGACGAGGCGACCTGCTGTACGACATGCGGGCACAGGCTGAACTGGCGCGCGAGTTTGTGGCCCAAGCGCCAGACAGTGTGTACGTCCCGCTTTACGGGCCGCAGGTGTCTCTGCTGTTCGCGCCCTTCGCCCGCTTGCCTTACGGTTGGGCGCTGATGGTGTGGCTGGGAGTGAATGGCGTCATCTACGCCTTCTGTTGTCACACGGTGTGGAAGAGCTGTCCCAGCCTTCGGGCGTATCGCTGGACCGTTCTCATCCTGGCGATTGCTTTTCCGGGATTTTTTCACCTGCTGGCCTGGGGACAGACTTCCGGTCTCGCCCTCCTGTGTTTCACGCTGGCATTTCTCGCATTGCGAAGCGACCGAACCCTACTCGCAGGATTGGCCATTGGTTCCCTCATCTTCAAACCACAGTTGGGACTAGCCGCGGCGGTTGTCTTCTTGTTCGCGCGGCAATGGAAGCTTGTCGCCGGGGCCGTGATGGCTGCATCCCTGGAAATTGCGGCTGCCTGGATGCATTACGGCACGGAGGTCATGCGTACTTACCTCCATGCGCTGACCCATGTTCGAGAAGTTTTGCCACTGCTAGAACCGCGGCTGTACCAAAACGATTCGCTGCGCTCGTTCTGGTCCCTGCTGTTGCCGTGGCCACGCGTCGCGTTTGCGTTGTACGTGGTCAGTACTGTCGGCGTTCTGGCGCTCGCGGTGCGCGTGTGGAGGAGTGGGTCGTCGCTGTCGCTACGCTTTTCCGTGCTGATGTTTGTCACCGTCCTGGTATCACCCCACTTGACCGTGTATGACCTGGTAATTCTGGCGCCGGCGTTCCTCCTTCTCGGTGATTGGGCGCTGGCACATCGCGAACAGAGGTTCGGGCTGCGGATTCAGCAGCTGCTGTATCTAAGCTATCCGTTGTTCTTGATGGGACCGTTGGCGCGGATCACTCACTTGCAGCTTTCGGTCGTGGTGATGACGGCCCTGCTGTGGGTCTGCTGGATCATCTCAGCACGCAGTTTGCCTGCTGCGTTAACTAGCCTGGCAGTGCCTTCCTGAGCTGAAGTCGAAGGACCCCTATGTTCGGCACGTCACTAGTGAGCATCGATCATATTCAGCGCCGGACTGCGAACCCATGAGCTTTGCAGTTCGTGGAGCGAGTAAGGTCCTTCGACTGCGTGTCTGCTTCGCGAAGCGAAGCAGATCCTCCGCTCAGGATGACACGCTGAAAAGAAATGTTAGTGCTTCCGGAAACCGTTTGGCCCACTCTCTTTCATGGTGGGTCGCGCCTTCGTCAATTTTCACCAGCAGCCGGTCTTCTCTCAAACCGGCACGGCGCAAAACGTGTTCCAGTTCGCGAACGTCCTCCACTGTCTTTCGATCGCGATCTTCATTTCCCGCTTCCCTGGTTCCAATCGCGATAAATATCCTGGCTGGCCATTGCCGGAGGGCGCGACTGGATTTCACAAGCCGCCGGTTGGCGATAAACAACGACGGGCTCTCCAGCAACAAGCGGCCGAAAATTCCCGGACGGCTCATCACCGTGTAGAGCGAGATGATCGCGCCCAACGATGATCCGCCCAGTCCCGTATTTTCCGGACCTCGCGCGATGCGATAACGCTGATAGACAAACGGCATCACCTCGCTCAATAGAAAATCAGGGTAAGGCTTGCCCTGTGGCCGCATAATAGGAGGACTAAAAGAGCGGTAGGGCAGATACTCCCGAGGGCGGTCCTTTTGCGCGTTATCAATGCCCACAATGATCAGCGGGGGAATTCTGCCTGCGCGAATCAGGCGATCCGCAGCTTCATCGGCTTGCCAGTCAACTCCAATGTATGCCGTCGCCGGATCAAACAGGTTCTGCCCGTCGTTCAGATAGAAAACAGGATAGTGCCGGCCTTGGTTTTCGGTTGCGCTATATCCTGGCGGCAACCATACCCGCAGCATGCGCGTGTTGCGGAATATCCGGCTTTGCAATTCATGCAGGCGCAGCTCTCCCGCCAGGTCCGGAGAGTCTTCACTGCCTGATGTTAGGGATGACGTTTCTTCCATGAGTCTCAGTCAACCCGCCGGACGCGACGCACCCACAGAACCGATGAAAGCCCCGCGATGGTTACGATCAAAGCCAGCGACGACAGGCACAAAATACACCACACCGCCAGGACAAAGCGTTCGATGTACGTAAGATAGAGCGCCAAGCCCAGGCCTACCAGCGAACCGATCCCCAACATTGGCGGGGTCCCGGCCTCGCTGCGGTAGAGGGTAGCCAGCACCAGCAGCGCGAGATAGCCGATGATCCCGATCAAGGCCACCGGAATGCCGGCAACCGTCGAGTACGTGCTGCGGTTCACGATGTCGCAGTTAAAATTCTCTCCGATATCGCAGTAGGAGGTCTTGGAGGTGCCGTAGTGATGATAGAGCGACACCGACGAGACCAGCGCGCCGCCCATAGCCAACACAGCAATCAACAGGAGAATGCGCCGGGCAAAGGACGGCGTAGCCGGTAACATCATGGCAGGCTGCATCCGGTCTTGGTGCTGAGCAACGGCAGGGCCTGGGCCCCTTCCTGGCGCTTTCCGTCAGCAAACTGCCAGGTAGGGAAATGTTTTATGCCGGCATCCTTGCACACCGGGGCCTCATCCCGCGAGCCCGGTACGCCACACTCTACATACGGAACATACTGGAAGGAAGACTCGAACATTGCCTTCTGGTCCGCACAATGAGGACACCAGTAGGCGCCATACATCTTCACCTGCTTTGCGGCCAGGCACTTCGCGAATGCATCAAGGCGGGTGCCGCGCTTGCGCAGTCCCAGGTAGATTACAGTGGCAAAAGCGGCGAGGACCAGCACCGCGGTGACGATCTTACGCGTGGACGACCATTCCGACGGCGCCTTTCCCCGACTTTTGCTGTCTTTCGACATGGAATCTTTTTATACCACGACGTTCAGCGCGGACGGCAGCACGTCGAGGCTTTGGCATTGCAAGGTGAGCACCTCGCCATCCACCATGACATCGACCGGCGCGTCGAGTTGGAAGTCAATCCGCTTCGCCTGCCGCCGTTCCGCCAGTGGATGGTTGATGTGGGTACCGTCGTAGAGCGTCGGCAAGTTGCGAATCAGACCCAGGCGCCCGATCGGACCCCAGCGCACGTACTCGATTAACCCGTCGTTCACCTCGGCTTTGGGGGCAATCATCATGGTCCCGCCGGTGAATTTACTGTTGCTGAAGGTAAGGAACAAACAGGGCCGCCGGTCGACCTCCGGGTCGCCATCCACCCGCAGAGGAAAGGGACGCCGCCGGAAACGCGCCAGGCTGATGAAAATGGACGATTGGTAGCCCACCTCTCCCCAGCCGCTGAAACGCCGGTCGCGCAACGTGGCCACGTCCGCCGAGAATCCCATGCTCAGCAAGTTGATGTAGTGCAGCACTCCCGTCTGATGCGTGAGTCGGAGAACATCACAGGGAAGTGAGCGCCGTGCAAGCAACGCTTCAATGGCGAACTCCACGCCGCGATCGCTGAAGTCCCGTAAGAATGAGTTGCCCGTCCCGAGGGGAAGAAATCCCAGTGTCGCGGGCTCGCCTGTTTCAGGCGGAAAGAGCCCGTTGACGACCTCGTAAGAAGTTCCGTCTCCGCCGATGGCGATAAAGTGTCGATAGCCCTGGGCGTAAGCGTCGCGAACCAGACCAGTTGCCTGGCCCGGAGCGACGGTTTCGACCACATTCAAACTGATCCCGCCCGCCCGTAAACGATCGAGCGCCGGACCAACCAGTTTGCGGCAGCGCCCTCCACCCGCCGCCGGATTGACCACCGCAAGGAAGGTGCCGGAATCATTCACGGTTGGTCACTCATATTTTTTATAGTTCGACTACCGCGGCTTGGCTGAGGGTCTTGCGGATCTCTTCGGCCAGGGCCACACGCTTGATTTTCATCGCAGCGGTGCGGGGAAAATCTTTTTCCCAGATCAGGCACCCACCCACCCGTTTGAAATCAGGCAGGCGGCGGTTACGGGCAACAATCTCCGCCTTCAGCGCTTCGTTGAATTCCTGAGCTTGTCCCTCCTGCCCCTGCTCCAGTCGGAGGACAAGAATCAGCATCTCGTGGTCCAGGCTCTTTGCCGGCCAGATGTAGTTGGCCGCGAAGATGCAGTATTCCTTGACTGGGAGACCGTCGAAAGCGGTTTCAATATCCTCCGGATAGATGTTTTTTCCGCCCTCGGTGACGATCATGTTCTTCTTGCGGCCGAAGAGTTGCAGGTGCCCGCTGCTGTCAAAGCGGCCCAGATCGCCGGTGAGCAGCCAGCCATCCACAATGGTCTCCGCGGTTAGTTCGGGGTCATCCAGGTAGTGCGACATCACGGTCTTGCCCGTCGCCGCTACTTCGCCGATGCCTTCGGAGTCCGGATTCAGTACACGCAATTCCACGCCCGGCAATGGCTTTCCCACGGTATCGGCGCGGAACGGTTTGAGATCGTTGAGTGTGAGGACGGTGCCGGCTTCGGTCAAACCATATCCATTGGCCACCGGAACGCCGAGATCGTAGAAAAACTGCAAGGTGGACGGCTCCATGAAGGCTCCGCCGGTAAACATGGCGCGCAGTTCCCCACCAAAAGCTTTGTGCACTTGCCGCAGCATCACCCGGCTCAAGCGCACGTCGGGACGCCAGCCAGTGAAGAACTTGTTCACCGAAATCGATCGCTCCAGAACAAAACGTTTCGCTTTAGACAATGCCTCAAACTTGGCCTTGAGCCCCCGCTCCAGATTCTTGAGCACCATAGGAACCAGGCTCACATAAGTAATCTTGTAGCGGACGAAGGCGTCGCGCACGAATTCAGGCCGCAGCGTGCGCAGATGCACGACACACGCTCCGCAAACAAATGGTCCGATAAAGCCAACCATAAAATCGATAGCGTGATTGGTGGGCAGAATACTCAGATAGCGTACCCCCGGCCAGAAGGGGTACAGCGCGATCAGCGCTTTACATTGCTCCAGATAATTCTCATGGGTGAGCACGCATCCCTTGGGGCGCCCGCCCGTTCCCGAAGAATAGACGATGCAGGCCACATCCTGACGCTCGCGCGGCACAAACACGGGATCGCCCTTGCGCCGAAAATCTTCCCACCGGAACGCTCCCTCAAGATCCGCCCCGGGCGGCGCTTCGGTGACCAGAACGGTCTGCACCTTGCGGTCTTTGAATTCCAGCGATTGCGTGATCGCGCGCCACAAGTAATATTCGATCACCAGGAATTTCGCCTTGCTATGCGCCAGCAATTGCAGATGCTCACCCGCGGTCAGCTTGTAATCGAGCGGCACAAGCACGCCGCCGCCATGAAAAATGGCGTAGGCGGAAATCAGCCATTTCGACTGATTGGTCATGATGATCGCGGCCCGGTCGCCGGCACTGAACTCAGCGTCTTCGAGGGCACGCGCCAGGGGCAGCGCCATCTCTTTGAAGTCAGAATATGTGAGACGGGTTTTTTCCTTGTCGCGATCGGACTCGATCAGGCAGGTCTCGTTCGGCCAACGGTCGAGCGCCTCGCGCAGTGCTGCGCCCAGGCTGTTGTATTGGTCGAGGTTGAGCATGAATCCTTTATTTCACCACAGGGACACAGCGACACGGAGAAAACGGCTAGTTATCAACTCACCACCCAACGCGTTGCAGCCGAGAACTGAGAACTGTAAGCTGACAACCGCTCTTGTCTCTCCAATCCGCTTTACAACTTGATGTTCGATTGCCCGGCGAAGACTTCCGGCTGGATGCTTACAACCTCGCTTGTATCCGGCTGGCCAGCGTTCTGAAGTCGGAGACTCCCTGTAATTCGTAGTCGGGGAGCTCGACGTTGAAATGGTGCTCGAGCCGGGTGAGCAGGTCCAGGGCCTGGAGGCTGTCAATCCCGAGCGTCTTGAAGAAATCGTCGTCGGGAGTGAGCTTCTCGCGCGGGACTTTGAATTGCGCCGCCGCAAGGTTGAGGATCTCGTCCAACGTTTTCTTACTGTCGGTCATGCCATGCTCCATCTCATTCTAGTCGAAAGAAATCAGGGCAAGTAGGGTTGGGCGTCCTTGCTTTCCACGAACTTCTTCAGCCCGGTTTCGACCGCCGGTCGGGTGAAGAGCTCGCAGAAGATTACAATTTCCTGTTTCAGTTCCTCGTACGGAATCGGCTTGATGAACTTCTTTGTCGCCATTGCTGTGGCGCGGTCGAATTTCCCGAGCTGAGCGGCGGTGCCGCGGGCTGCGCGCAGTGACTCGCCTTCCCCTACCACCTGACTTACCAGCCCAACTTGCTGGGCTTTTGTGGCATGGAAGCTGCGGCCGGTGAGTAACAGATCGCGAACCACTGCGTTTCCCAGATCGCGCTTCAGTCGCGGAATACCGCCGAATCCTGGAATCAGGCCCAGCCGCAATTCAGGAAAACAGAAGCGCGCCATTTTGTCAGCGACGATCAGGTCGCAAACCAGGGCAAGTTCGAAGCCGCCGCCGAAGGTTATGCCGTTGAGCGCGGCGATGGTGGTGAGCGGCGAGCTGTCGATTGCATTCATCACCTTGTGGATGCGCTCCAGAAATTCTCGAACGCCACGTGCCGCTGCTTGTCTTTCCATTCCTTGAGCCCCGCGATAGAGCTCGCGCAAGTCGGCTCCGGCGCAGAATCCCGATTTCAAGGTGCTGTAGAGAATCAAGGCGTGGGCGTCGCTTTGCATTCGCTCCAGAGCCGATGTGAACTTTTCCAATTCCTCGAGCGTGAGCGAGCCGATCTCGTTGCATGGGTCGCGATGCAGGGCCAGCTCAATGACGCCGTCTTTAAGCTCCCAGGAGAGCGTTTGGCCTTTGAATTGATTCATCTTCATCAATCAAAATCGAAGGACACTGCCGAGGGCAAGATGCCCTCGAGATAGCCGGCGGGACGCCGGCGCTACTTTCATGAAGCCTGCTTCACCGCATACATTTCTTCGATTTCCGACTGCAGGCGAGCTGCAATCAAATCTCGTTTGAGCTTGCCATTCGCCGTCAGCAATCCGTTTTCGATTGAGAACGGGTCGGCGTGAACATGGAATGCTCGCACCTGTTTATAGTGCGGCAGTTGCGGATTCACTGCTTCCACCGCCGCTTGTACCTGCTCCCGGGTCACGCTTCCGGTCACGATCACCGAAAGATATCCGCGTCCGTTGCCCACCAGCACCGCCTGCTGAGCGCCGGGCAAATTTCGCAGCAGCTCTTCCTCAATTGGCTCCGGCGCAATATTATGTCCCGAACCCAGGATGATCAGGTTCTTGATGCGCCCGATAATACGCCAGCTCCCTGCCGCATCGACTTCTCCCTGGTCGCCGGAATGAAACCACCCGTCGCGGAGTGACTTGGCGGTTTCCTGCGGCCGGTTCCAGTATCCCGGAAAGATGTTCGGCCCACGCACCATGATCTCGTCGTTCTCACCGAACTTCATCTCGATGCCGCTGATGGCGGGCCCCACGCGCCCCGGTTCGACGTGGCGAGGATCGTCCATGGTACAGATTGCAGTGGTCTCGGTCAGACCGTAAACCTGAAGCACTGGAATTCCAAGCATATTGAAATAGAGTTGCGTATCAACGTTCAAGGGCGCCGAGCCGCAAATCAGGGCCTTTAGGTTCCCGCCAATCATTTTTTTTCGAATGGTGGGAAAGATCATGGCGTTGGCCAGAACCAGCCACGCTGTGTCCGAGAGCCGAACGCGCCCATCCCGCTCGCGAATCCACGCTCCCTTGGCGCGGCTGTAAATCGCGAGTGCGAGGCCGCCTGTTTTCCAAAGCTGTTCGTCGACCGCTTTGCGCATGCGCTCCAGCAGCGCCGGAACGTTGAGGAAATAGTCTGGCGCTGCCGTGCGCATCTCGCCCGCCAGCTTTCCCAGGTCCGTATTCAGCGTAAGCAGGCTGCGCCGCTGCAGGCAAGTCAACAACATGATCCAGGAGCCGGCAAAACAAAATGGAAGATAGTGGAAGACACGGTCCTGCCCGGCCTTGTTTTCCATCAGCAGATCCAGGCGTCCTGAAGTGCAGCCCAGCATGTGGCCGACGTTGCCCGCGGTCAGGATGACGCCCTTGGCCTCGCCCGATGTCCCCGACGTATAGATGACGGTGACGGGATCCGAGTCTGCGAGCTGCGGATTACCGTTAACGCTCGCTCTTGCATTGGAAAAGATCTCGTCGAACAAGTACTGCGGAGGCGCATCCGGCCAGACTTGCAGAATGCCGTCGCGCAACGCGACATCGCCGCACCAGATCAGTGCGGGCGAGCAGTCCTTCATCATGGCGGCGAGCTCTGATGGTGCCTGCCTGGCGTAGAGCGGAACAACCATCACCCCCTCCGCCATGATCGCCAGATCGAGCGCCACCCACTCGGTTCCGTTGTGGGCCAGCAACGCACAACGGTCACCTTTCTTCAAGCCGCGCGCCGCGATGAAGGCGCGGGCCTGGCCGACCCGTTTCAACAGCTCTCGCCCCGTCACAGGCACCGCCTGGCCATCTCGAAGCTCCTGAAGCACAGGAGTGTTGTTAGCTGCTTCGAGCTGGGCGAAAATGTTTTCGAGAAAGTTCATCCGTACCCTTGATGCTTGCGTAGGGGTGGGTGCCCTCACCCGCTCGGCGGAGCGAGGATGCCGAGCTTCGCCCGGCTGGGCAGGTGGGGACACCTACCCCTACGTGATTTCGTCTATCCGAATGCTTCCACCAACTGCTTCAAGCCTTTACTGATCGGCGGCAAATAGTCTTCCCAGTCCCACTCTCCTTTGCGGGTTGGGAACTCAGGGTAGCGTCGTTGCACTTCTTCCTCGAAGTACACGCCCATGCGGGCCATCACTTTCAGATTCTTTACCACGGTCTCACCAATTCCCACTGAGATTGCTTGGCCTTGCGTGGCCAGTTTATCGAGCGCTGCCATCAATTTCGGCTCGAGATCGGGATCGTCCACGTTCATCAGCAGATCTTGATGACCGCGCTCGCGCATGAGGTTGCGGATACGTTCGTCCATGGTGATTCCCACCGACGGCACCAGTCCCGGCATCGAAGTCACGATACCGTGGTAGCGCGACGAGACCATCATGTGGCAAGCCCGCAGGATGCTCACCAGTTCGTGCATGTTGTAATCTTCGGAACTCAGCACTGGCACGCCTCCGAGCTTCTCCGAGATGCGGCCGGCCGGTCGCGCATCCAGTCGTTCCGTGGCGGCAAGGACCACGAACACTTTGCGCTGCTTGCGGAATGCGTCGATCGCGTTGGCGATCGCAGTGAGGTAGAGCTCCAGCGCGCAGTCAGCCGCCGGACCGGAGTTGTGGAAGTACACCGAACGATAATGGCTGTCCTTGTAGGCCCCGGTCAGCGTATGCGCGACAAACTTGGCGACCGATGCCTTGACCGGCCACTCGAAGGGATTGATCGGACACACCACCAGCACCGGCGTGCTGCCGTCCCAGCCGATCTTCCGCAATACTCCCTTTCCGTAATCCGATGGGGCAGGTTCGAACGTCCACGCCGTGTCCGTGCCCAGTTCGGTCGGTACTCCAAGCTCGCGCAGAAGAGTTCGCGATTCTTCGTTGCGCGTGATCACCAGCGAATTCTGACAATAGCGCGCGCACATTTTCGCGATCAGGGGATCCATGTGTCCTGCTTCCGCGCCATAACCCACGGACAGTTTGTTCTGGACTGCGGCAATGCCCAAAGACCCGATCATCATTGTGGTGAGGGCGTTGGCGAACTTGCTCTTGAACATCGAGCCTTCACAGGCCACGACGCCGTGATGCCGGGGCACTTCGCTGGAAAGAAACGGAGGAAAAATATCCGGCAGATGCACCTGCCGTGTGCCTTCGAAGTAGCCCTCGGTGAACTTGAAATTTTGCGTCATCACGCTGAAGTCGGTGTTTTCAGCGCCTAAAATGTGACGGGTCTGGCGCAACATCTCTGAGACTCGCACGTCGGATCCCATGTTGCGCGTGCCGTTGTATCCGGCAAACAACAGTTTCAGCTTCTCCCCGGGCTGCCATGACTTGCCTTTGCCCATCATCCAACTCAGTTTGGCGGCTTCGATGCTGCCGCTGACCCAGGATTCCAGAACCAGATCCATCATGCTGCGGACCCTCCGGCTTTGGTGGTGGGCCATTCCCGGTAGGGATAAGTGAAGTTGGTTTCGCGGCTGAACTTGAGCAGAGGATAACTGTACTGCGAGAACGGTACGGGCTTACGACCGAGTTCCTGAGTGACGCGAGTATTGTCGAACACCGTGTTCCACACCAGATAGGGCATGAATACTTTCATCAGCGACGCACCATGGCCCAACGATCCGCGCCGGTTGGATAGAAGGTTCACAGTGGAATCGAAAGGCCTCTCCAGAAATGGCAGAAAGATGGGGCCGCGCTTGTTCTGCAACGCCGCCAGCGCGCTGGTCAGCTGACGGAAGCTCTGCGAATCCACGCCGGATGAAAGATGATATGTGTCATGCTGCGGATTTTCTTTCTGATGCAGGGTTGCAATCGCGTCCGCGACAAAGTCCACGTTCACAATGTCAATCTTGTCTTTCGCACGGAATGGCAGCGCGGGCAGGCCGGCCAGAAACACGAATGCCTTGACCATGTCGAACTGCGTGGTCTCAGGATAGCGGCTGTCGCCCAGAACGATGCTGGGCCGAAAAATTGTGATCGGCACCTCGGGGAGAAGCTGCCGCATCATGTGCTCGGTAAATTTCTTGGTACGAGCGTAGGGATCGTAGTCCGAGCGTTCCCAATCGATGGACCGGTCTTCGGTCACGACCTCATCCTGCCGCTTCCCTGCCACTGCGACCGTGCTTATCTGGCTGAAGCGGCGCAGGCCGTGATAGTAGTTTGACTTCTGCGCCAGCAACAATACTTCGAGCGTGCCCCGCAGGTTCACGTTGAGGCAGCTTTTCTCCGACTTGCGATTGAGGGACGCGGCGCAATGGATCACTGAATCGGTGGTGTGGATCAGACGATCGTAGTCGTCGTCGGAGAGGCCAAAGTGCGGCGCCGTCAAGTCGCCGCAAAAGATTCGCATGCGCGTCTGGAAATGTTCGTAGAACCGCGGGAAATCCAGATGCAACTGCAGGCCCTGCCACAGACGGCCCGCAGCTTCCTGCGGCTCGCGGGCGCGTACCAGCAGGTTCAGCGAAGCGCCGTGTTGCTCCAGCAGGTTGGCGGCCACGTGGGCGCCAATGTATCCGGTGGAACCAGTCAGGAATATCGCCACGTTGCTCCGTTAGTGCCGGTTTTGACCACTTCTCCGTTTTCCGGGACGGCCGCCGGCTGCAGGGTGCGCAAGGGGCGCGCTTCCAGCGGGCGTCCTTCGATCAGAGGATAGGTCCACTTGCGCAAGGCTGGAATGTGGATATTGATCCAATAATCCCACCAGTCAATCGATCGCGTGTCGTAGCCGAAAACAGCCTTCTCGTCCTCCGTAAGTGCGTAGGAAAGCTTCTCCACATTGTCCGAGGCAAAGTCTTGCTCATTGTGCAGGATAAACGGCTCGAAGAGCTTGATCAGTTTCTCCACTTTTTCCAGGTTGCGTGCGGCGCGAACCAGTGGAGTCTTCTTCAGCGGCAGGGGTGACATGATGCGCTGAATCGATTTCACTATCGCTTTCTGCGCTGGCGCTGACATGCGGTTATAGCGTTCCTTGGAGACCGGGATGGCGTCTAGACGCAGCCGTAGCCAGTATTCCAGGCCCTCCTGGGCGCGGTAGTGCTTGCGGTGGGCGAGCGAGGTCAGTTCAATGGAACGCCGCATGTCGCAGGGATTGGTCACCGAAGTAGCCAACTGATAAAGCGGCTCGTGACGCCTTTCCACAATGGCCGCTCCGATCAGTGTCATGCCCCGGCACACCGAATCCACAGGGATGATATCCAACCGCTTCTTCTCGTTCGTTGGAAGCTGGCGGAATGAAGTCCCGAGCAAATACGAGAGCGAGGCCGAAGTGTTGATGCCCTCATTCCAGCCTACAAAAGGCTCTTGGACCGACGTTTCCACGATGGCAGGACGCACCACAGCGATGGGCAAACCAGCGCCGTATTTGGAAATCAGCGACTCGGCCAGACTCTTGGTCAGAGTGTACGTATTGGGCCATCCCAGCTCGGCGGCGCGCTTCATGCCGTATTCGGTCAAATACTCGCGCAGCCAGCGGAAGCGATTTTTCCGGATTTGATTCTCCAGGGCCGCCCCGCCGAGATCTTTGGCGGCGTGCTCCTTGCTCAAAGCCTGCTGGCGAAGCTCTTTAGTCACCCCGGCACTCTCCGCCAGTTGTTCGGCCTGCTTCACGAAGGCATGCAGCGCACGCCATTCTTGTTCCGCGTCGAAGTCGGCAACTCCCGCCGGAGTGTAGTTGGGACGCATGGTCTCGCCCACCCGGCCGTCCCGTGCGCCCGCCACGTAGCAAGTGGAAAGATGAAGAAGCCCCGCATGATCCGACTGGCGCACGAATTCCGTGACATTAACCGCCGCGTCAATGTTGGTCGCCAACGCATCCCGCAGGTCGGGATTGAAATCAGTCAGACCTGAACTATTGATGATGAGATCGAGATTCTTCTGCAGGGACTGGCTGACTTCGGGTGTCAGCCCCAGGCCCGGTTGACAAACGTCACCCTCGACAACTTCTACGCGCTCCTGAAGAAAGCGTGAAAGCTCGGCGCCATAACGCGCGTACAGCGGATCAAAGACGGGAGACTCCTCCACCAATTTCTCGAAACGCCGCAATGCCGGATTTGATTTCTGCCGCCGGATGAGCAGATAAATACGCCCGATTTCATGCAGCTCCATTAACGTATTGACCAGCCATACTTTGCCGATGAAGCCGGTCACTCCGATAAGCATGACGTGCTTACCCGCCAGTGCTCGCCCGACCGATAGCTGGCCGGAATGGCGGACGCCGTCGAAATACACGATTGGCCGATCCAGTGCCGGGATTTGACGCGCCGCCGAAACCACGGCGCTTTTCAAAGCTTCCTCGCTCGGCAGACCCAGGTCGCGAACCAGTCGATTTACGGCACGTCTGCCATCAGGCCCGGAGCCGTTGATACCGGCGAAAAGTCCGCGCGGCCGAATCACCGGCTCCAATAGACGTCCCGTGGCGATTCCGTCGCGGAATTCCAAGCGATTGGCGATCACATACTTCGCGCCCAAATGCTGCGCCAGGGGGCGCATCACATACTCCAGGCCCTGGCTCACCAGGACGATCTGATCGCCAGCTTCGATGCGAGCTCTAAGCAATTCCATACCATCAACTTTAAGGTATGGCTGCAACTTATACTTGAAGTATTCCTCACCCAGTAAATCGAGCCGGTCGCGGCTGATCCCCCGCAGCACGATGTGGACCACGCGGGTTGCAAAGACACGGTGGGTGGCATAGAGAAACGGCCGCAGTATCGCCATTACTAGGACCAGCCCGCGGCGCACCCAGCGCTCCAAAAATGTCTGCGCGTTCCAGGTAAAAAAAGCCACCGGGCGAACTGTGGTCAAGTCCGCGAGGCTGCCTTCCACTCGCCAATACACACGGGCGGCGGAGCTTGAATTGTGGTTGGACTGTTCCAAATAGTTTTCGTCCTGATACTTAGAGGCCGTCCCACGGCTGCGGGGCCGAAGCCTATTGTAAACAATTGCGTGAAAAGGGCGAAGACGGTATGCCCCGGCATATCCTGCATGGTTACGGTGTGGGGACCGGTGTCTTGTGGGGATTCTTGCCGTACGCCAGCAGCGCCAGCACACCGCTCACCGCCAGCAGCGCCCCGACCGTCAGCAAACCACCGCGAAAGCTTCCTGTCCAGGTGCGTATCAGTCCGATGGTGTACGGCCCGAGAAATCCCCCCAGATTGCCAAAAGAATTGATGAGGGCAATGCCGGCCGCCGCCGACGTTTCACTCAGCATTTCCGTTGTGGTAGCCCAAAACGGCCCATTCATGGAAAATGCCGCCATCAAGGTGACGCTGAGGAAGATCACGTCCGCCGTGGTCGAGCTCGAATAGGCTGCACAGCCTAAACCAATGGCGCATGCGAACGCGGAGCCTGCCAGATGCCATTTTCTCTCCCGCGTGCGATCAGAGTGCGTTGCCACCAGGACCATCGCCACCATGGTGGCCAGATACGGAATCGCCGAAAGCAGTCCAACGACAAAGTTGCTGTTGCCCGAAACATTGCGCAGCAGGCTAGGCAGCCAAAGACCCACTCCATAGGCAGAAGTGGTCTCACCCAAATACACCACCACCAGCAACCAGACTCTGGCACTAGTAAAGGCCGCGAACACCTCGGTCGAAGCCCGAGGATGCGGCTTCTCCTCTTGCGCCAGCTGTTCCACCAGCCAGCTGCGTTGTTCCTCCGTGAGCCAGGTCGCGATTTCCGGCCGGTCGGTCAGATAGGCGAGCACAATACCGCCCAGCAGCACTGCCGGCAGCCCCTCGATTAGAAACAGCCACTGCCATCCCATCAGATGGCCACGCTGCACTCCCAGCAGCAGGCCGGAAATTGGACCGCCTATAACCCCAGCCAGGGGGGCAGCCGTCATGAAGAGTGCAATCGCCCGCGCCCGCGCCGCCGACGGAAACCATCGCCGCAAATAGAGGATCATCCCAGGAAAGAATCCGGCTTCGGCGGCGCCCAAAAGAAAACGCAGCAGGTAAAAGCTCCGTGGGGTGCCAACGAAAATCATCGAAGCAGAGATGACGCCCCACACCACCATGATCACGGCAATCCATTTTCGGGCGCCAAACCGGGCCAGCGCCAGGTTGCTAGGCACCTGAAAAAAGAAATATCCGGCGAAGAAGATGCCCGCGCCCAGACCATAGACTTCGTCGCTGAATCCCAGCTGCCCTTTCATCTGGAGGGCGGCAAATCCGACATTGATTCGATCCAGGTAGGCGACGATATAGAGGAGAAACAGAAAGGGCAGCAATCGCCCGGTAAGCTTGGCGACGACTTTGGCGCCCAGATCAATTCCAGTTAGCGATTGCATAGGGAAAGCACTTATCGAGTCACAGAATCATGGTCCTCTGCGACCGCGATCCCCGCCCAGCTGTCGCATGATCTCGTCGACAATCTCGTCTTCTGAATGATCGATATTCACAGTGATCGCATCGTCAGGTTCTTCCAGCGCGGCGAATTGGCTGGCCAGTATTGTCTCTGATGCAAAGTGACCGTGCCGCTGTCGCAGCCGCTGGTAGATCAGGTCGTAGCTTCCCTTCAGGTAGACAAACCTGGTCTCCCGCCCCATGTAAAGCTCGTCGCGATAGCTTCTCTTCAACGCCGAACATGCCAGTACCACGCTCTTGAGGTTCGCCGCCCAGCCTTCCATGGCCTGGTGCAGAGACCTTAGCCATGGCGCGCGGTCGGCATCGTCCAACGGAATTCCTTGCCTGATTTTTTCAACATTTTCCGGTGAATGGAAACTGTCGGCGTCTGCAAATTCCCAGCCGAGCCGCCGGGCTAATAGGATCCCGATCGTCGTCTTCCCCGCGCCGGTCACACCCATCACCACCACGATCACAGGAATGCGCCCGGAAAGCCGACAACGAGAGGCATGTTTAGATCTTTTATCATTGATCGGGAGATTTGGGGTAGGTACCCGGCAGTCTTGCTCGCTGTCCTTCTGAGCGGAGTGAGACCTTCGCGAAACGCTTTGCGGAGTCCAAGGACCCCTATGAACGGATGAGTCCGCGGCAAGGCAGGGTCCCTCCGACTTGCTCGCACTCGGAAGCGCCGCCCGAGCCACGCTCGTCGTGACATGCCTAAACCAGTCTGCGCAGCTTCGTCACCCTGCCTGCCTCAACCCATTCCACCACAAAAAGGTTGCCTTCATGATCGAAGCACGCGCCGTGAGGGCAAACAAAGCGGCCGGGCGCGAACGTTCCCGGAGCCTGATTTCGAACTGAGCTCCAGTCCTTGTTCGAGTATTCTCCCTCGCCCAGGCTGGCAACAACTTTATTTTGCCGGTCGAGAATTGTCACTTTGCTCAACAGATCTGCGATCACCACGTTGCCATGGTGTTCGTGCAAGTAACACGGCATCTTCGACGTTCCCAGGAGGGAATCGATGTGCTTGCCTTCGAGCGTGAATCGCTGCAGACGGCTGTTGCCGCGGTCGGTCACCACCAGCACCGGCGTCTCCGAGCGTGTATCAACCCAAAGACCGTGCGGACAATCGACCTGGTCGTCCCCCTTGCCCAGACCGGCAAAGGTGCGAATGAACTCGGCCTTCTGGTTGTACTGATTGATGAAGCTTGATCCGTACCCGTCGCCCACATAGAGATCACCATTCGGAGCGACAGCCACGTTCGTCGGCCGGTAGATTACTGCTGCCCCATCGCTTTTCTGTTTGTAGGCCACCGATTCCGCCGGATATCCAAGGGTGAATACTTCTTCGCCCTTCAAAGCCCGCTTGGTAACAATGCCGTGCTGATAATCGCAAAGGTAGAGAAACTCCTCACTGCCTTCTTTGCGGATGGTCAGGCCGTGCGCTCCTCCCTTGAATTGCCGTCTCCAGGAGCGGACAAATTTGCCCTTTTGATCGAAGACCACCACCGTGTCCAGGCTCTCGCTGGTTGCGTGGACGGTGTGATGAATATAGATGTGACCCTGCGAATCCTCGCAGACGCCGTGAGTGTTGCCATACCGGATGCTGCGCGGCAGTTCGCCCCAATCGTGCTGGGCTTCGTACTTATACTTCCCTTCTCCGAGTATGGGAGCCTTGTTGCCCGCTTTGTCCGTGGCACCCAGGAATACGGGGGCGGATGCCGCCCCCCCTGCTGTGACGAGAAAATTTCGCCGTGTGACACTCATGTTGGAACGCTCCGCTCCACGGATCGGGAAGTTCTAAGGAATGGCAATCATTTCACTTCCGCCACCGCCGGTTTCGCATCCACTGGATTGGGGTCGGCAAATTGCAGCCAGAAGCCCATCATTTCTTCATCGCTGGGTTCGCCCCAGCGGATCGCCTTCGAAGGATCGGGATTCTGGGGATTGTTCAAGGAATTGTCGAAGTACGCCGTCGTCACCAGCTCCGTCCCTTTCGGCAACAGAACCTGATGTCTCAGGAAATAAGTTTCCTGCCAGCGGAAGTCGTAATTTGGCACGTTGAGTATCACCTCATACTTGCCGTCGGGATAGATGGCTTCCGTCTTCATGCTCTTCCCGCGGAAATGCATGTGGGCGGTATAAGCCACTACGGTCACATCTTTGGGCAGCGTGAAGCATGAGGTCACGCGGTGATTGTCGGCGTTCGGAGGAATCAGGAAGAGATTGTTCCAGATTTCGTACTGCGCAATTTCGTGCTTCACCGGTTCCTTGGCAAACACCAGGCCGATGCGGGTGCGATCTTTTACGTCCTCGCCACTGTGATTGCTGTAGTGCACCTGGAATTGCAGGTACGAACCTGCCGGAATTCTCAGAGCGAAGCCGAGAGGGCGCGTCTCTGCCAAATGTCCCGGCAGGTAGATGCCCGGCACGATATTCAAATACCCGGACGGCTCCCCCGGAACTCCACCTCCATCGGGCGACGAGCAGCCATCGTCAAGTACGGGTGCATCCTTCCTGATGTGCAGTACCCTGCCGGTGCGGTAGTGGTACTTGTCTTCTCCCGCGTTGGACTTGGCGTTTTCTTCCTCTTTCTTCGCCACCTTGTCCGCCGCGATCACGGAGACGGTAGCGTGATGCACCACCCGCCGGTCTCCTGGAAGTACTTCGGCGGCCTGTATCCATTTGTCTTCGGCGAAGTTAGTTGGAACATAGATGTATTCGTAGTCGTCCTGACTGGCGGCAGTCACCAGAAACTCAGGAATAGTCAAAACCACGTCCGGCTTGATATGCCAGCCTTCCGCGAACGCAGGAGCGGGCGGCAAATCTTTCGGGTCTCCTTCTTTGGCGCCGGTTCGCACCCAGGAATCAATGGTCGCGATTTCTGCAGCGGTCAACCGCGGATCGTTAATGAAATCGCCCACTTTGGGGTCGGCATGCCAGGGCGGCATTTTGCGATTCACAACCGCCTCGCGAACTGGCTGCGCCCAAGGCCGAGTGTCCTTATACGTAATCAGCGGCATCGGTGCGATGTCGTTGGGGCGATGGCACACCACGCAGTTCCTGTAGAGAATCGGGGCGACGTCCCGATTGAAGGTGACCTCCTTGGCCGGACTTGCTTCTTGAGCCACGGCTTTCGCCACCAGACTGCAAATTACGAACATGACCAGGATCAAAGTTATGCGATGAGAACCCATGCTCGCCTCCCATGTTGCCCGGCAGAGATTGATAAATGGTTTCGCCGGGCCATTGTAAGGCGACATTCAGGGGAACTCCAGCGCGTCTCCGGGGAGAAATCTGCAGACAGCACGAAGGGGAGCCTGCCCAGAGCCAAGTCGAAGGAGAGGCGCCCATCACAGAGACCATGCTTGGCAAACACAAAAGCGGAAAGGGCCGGTTGCGGTCCTTTCCGCTCGTGATAGCTGGTTGGTAAGACAAAGAACCGGTCGCCAGACACCCAAGATCAACTTTGGGTATTCGTTGACGGATCGTTGAGCGCGATCAGTTTCCCCGGCGGATAATCCGCTTCGGTAAGGGGATTTTCTGGATCCGCGTTTTTTATAGTCAGGACGTCTCCGCTGCGGATCCCCCGGAGAACGAGATTCTGATCGTCAATGGCGATAACTCTGTATCTTTCCCCGAATATCGCATTGTTGGCCATGACTGGTTAGATGCGAAAATCCGCGACTGAGGTACAAGAATCCACGCCTTATATCAACTATCGGCCTACCGTCCAACTTCATTCTTAAGATTCACTTAGCGACATTTATCCAGGCAACTTGGCGGCCAGCACGTTGATTTTCTCGATGGTCGACACCGTCCACCCAAACTGTAGCGCAACTCGAGTTGTGGACTTGTCACTTCCAGTCTTTAGCCTGAGGAGAAACAAACGGCAAGAAAAAGGCCGCCAGCACTGGTGGCCTCGGTCACACTGGACTGATTCAGATCACTGTGCCGGTTTTTCTTCCGCCTTTTTGGGTGCAGCCGCGCTCGCCTTAGGCTTCCAGAAATCCGGATCGGCCTTGATCCATTCCTCCGAGACATAGCTCATGGCCGGACTGAAGGAGAACAGGTTGTGCTGGCTAAACTCGATCGCCCCCGCCAGCAACTCGCTGAACTTTTTCATGCCCTCTTCACCCATGTTTGCCATGAACTGCTTGGCCTGAGCAAAACCCTTGTCTACTTCCGCCGCAGACTTCATGGGCGTGAAGACGACGTAGGTAGTGCCTTCCTGGCCGTACTGAGCGTAATAGACGGCCCAGCGGACGTCAGGAATCTTCTCATAGGCTGCCTTAACCATCTTGACGATTGCGTCCCAGTCGGCATCGTGTCCCGCGCGCACGCGGTACAGAGAGATTTCGAAATAGCGCATGTGGGGGATATCAACCGCCGGGCGCAGGCTGTATTCGTCGTGATAGACCAACGCGCTGGCATCAAAATCGCTCAGCAGTTCACCATCAGCGACGGCAGCTCTGTCGAGCGCTGCGGAAAGCGTCGTGTTGTTCTGCGTTGCCCTAACGTCTTTCTCCCAGGCTTCGAATGAATCGTAGCCGGTCAAGAACAGCACTCGTGGCTTACCGGAAATCGAACTCACCGCCAGATAATGCGTGGGCCATTTCGCGCGTCTCATGGCTTGCACGAAAGCGCTCTCCGCTTTCTCATGCGGCGCGCCGCTTTTGCCGGGTTTAACGAACTCGCGGATGATCGAGAGGACCTTGGGCGGTGGTGTCGTCTCTTGCGCCACGGCCATGCCAAGTCCCCCAAACAGCAGATACGACCCCAACAGCAACCCTGTGGTTCTTTTCATGGATGCTGACCTCCTCGGTTGCGAAGTGAGTGGATTGAATTCAAGAGGGCCCTGAGTCCAGGAAAGAGAGCTCAATCCGGAATCGGG
>CATPBJ010000204.1 GCA_955652395.1 uncultured Terriglobales bacterium
AGATGGCGCGGGCCTAGGTCGGTCCGACGGCGAAAGATCAGCAGGGCTTCCGGATCACGATATCGCTGTCGTTGATAAAGAACTGCACCGAACACTGATCGGAGCCGCAGATTACGGGTAGCAGGCCGGCGAGTTGTTTACGCGTGATGAGTCCCAGAGTGCCACAGTCGGGACAGGCGAGCACGGCCCAGTAGGGATCTTCCTTCTCGCCCACGTGGCCGGCATTCTCGAGCACAAAGATCGTGCCCGGGTGCATCTGCTCGGGAATCCACTCATTCAGGACGTTCAGTTCTCCAACCATCTCTCCTCCCAGGAGCCAAACTTTTTGGAGCTAAACTTCCCTGCTTATGAAGCTCTTCTGCGGGCCGGTCGAAATTGAAGGGGCGCGCTGGAGTTAGCTTTTTTTTCCGCGTTACGGATCACGGCGCGCACCTGGCGCACGGTATCACTGAGACAAATCGCCAGCATGGGCTGACGGGAATTCTTCAGGATGTCCACAATCTGCCGGGCTGATGTTTCCAGGTACAGCGACTGGCCGTCAGTGAGGAGATGGTAGTCTGACCAGCCGGTGACGGTTTCCGCCAGACGCTTGCTGAACTCGCGCTGCAGAAAACGCATCACCTTGCGCACGCGCTGCAAAGAGAATCCGCGACGCCGCAGCTCGCAGATGACGGCGATCTCGGCCAAGTCTTCGGTTGAATACACACGGCGGTGCCCCTGGCGGGCGGGGACGACAATGCGGCGTTCGTCCCACCATTGCAATTGGCGGAGGGTGATGCCGGTTAGAGCCATCACTTCGCGGGATGTAAAGTGGGTTTGCATTCTGCAGACAGAATGTTTCGAACATTTGGAATAAGAAATGTTTGACACATTTTAGGCGGGAAGGGGCTGCTGTCAATGGAAGATTTGGGCGCGAGGTGTACTAGAGGAGTTCCTGGGGCGGAGGATTTGGGGTTTCGCAGAGCGAATCCGGCGGAGGGCGAGACGCCCTCCGGACCGCCGGCGGGACGCCGGCGCTACAAAAGGCCACCGCCTACGAAGTGTACGATTTCGAGGCGGTCGCCTTCGGCGAGATTGGTCTCCGCCCACTGCGGTCGAGGGACGATGTTGCGGTTCAGTTCGACGGCTACGCGGTCTTGCTTCATGCCTAGCTGTTCGATCAGCAGAGCCAGTGTGATCGGGGCGAAGGTTTGTTCCTGCCCGTTGATGACGATTTTCATTACCTTGATTTTCGCAACTAACAGACGAAGCGGCAAGCAGAGAACACGTGGGGACAGCCACCTCTTCGACTTCGATCGGGGCAAGCTCTCGGCTGTCCGGCGGCGGCTCCGCCGCCCAATGTCGAGCTGCGCTCGACCGGACAGATGAGAACGTCTGTCCCTACGTGGCTGGTGGTGATTACTCTTCTACTTTTCTTAGCTGGAACTTGCGGGTGGCGGTACGGCCGGAATAGCTGGCCTGAACCAGAACGGAGGAGTCTGGCAAAGAGGACTCGTCGACTTCGATTTTCATCTCGGTGTCACCGGAGGGGTCGGTGAGCACCTGGGCGTAGAAAGGTGCGGCATCGGGACGGGCGAAACGAATCGTAAGCCGTGCCCCGGGCACGCCTGAGCCGCTTTCCGTGACCCGCAACCGCATGGTCAGATTACGGTCGGAGTGGACCGAGTTGGCGTTGAGCCATTGCACGTCGAGCTCTTTGACCGTAGCCAGGGTCTCCGGAGTCTCGCGCTTGTCGAGGATGTCGTCCAGGTGGCCATCACGGATCGCGTCGAGGACCAGGCGGTGCTGGTCGCGCAGGCCGTGCTCTTTTTGCTGGTCGGTGAAGCCGCCGGCCAGTTTGTCTCCGTAAGGGGTCGCCCGCTTGCCGATGCAGCGCCCCCGGACGAACACCTGGGTTTGCAGCAGAAGCTCGCTTTCGCGGGCCTCGCTCTGCACGTGGTACACGGTGTCGCCTTGCTTGATGTCGGTGTTAAAGCCGAAGATCATGCGCTCTTGTTCACTCTCACAAGTTCACTCTCACGAAAGCGATCGTACTAATCGATTAAAAAGTGTCAACAAAACTCGACCAAAGGCGGCCGGTCGCTTGACACCACCAAGTATCGAAATCTAGTCTAGAGTGTTTAAGTAACGCTTGGCGCGAATTATATATAGCTCTCCCATGCCCGACAATTACTTCGTCCGCTACCTGCCGCTACTGATTCACTTCCTGGTCGCGGGAGCCCTCGCGGGCGCGATCGTTCTGCTTTCCTGGCTGATCGGGTATCGCCGCCCCACCCGAGCTAAAATGTCTCCCTATGAGTGTGGCATGACCCCCATTGGGGACGCCAGAGAACGTTTCTCGGTTAAATTCTATTTAGTGGGGATGCTGTTCATCCTGTTTGATATCGAAGCCGTGTTTCTTTATCCCTGGGCCGTAATTCTGCGTGATCTTAAGATGTTTGGTTTCTGGGAGATGCTGGTTTACATCGGCATCATGCTGGTGGGCTACTTCTATGCATGGAAAAAGGGCGCGCTCGACTGGGGCAAGCCATCGGCCCGGCGAGGCGAAGTCTGATGCCTTTGCAACCTGCCATCACCGATCTGGAGCAACTGAAGAACCACCCAGCAGTGGCTAAATTGATGGCCTGGAATCCTGCCGCGGTTGAAGGCGCAAAGTTCGATCGCGACGAGATGAGCATCTACTTGGAGCGGTCCTGTATCCGCGATGCCTGCGTTCTGCTGCGCGAAGATGCCGATTGTCCCTTCAACTACCTCGCCGACGTGACCTGCGTGGATTGGTTTCCTTCGGAACCGCGCTTCGAGGTGGTTTACCATCTGCTGTCCATTTCCAGGAAGGAGCGGGTGCGGTTGAAAGTACGGCTGGAAGGCAGCAGTCCGGCTCTCGATTCCGTGACTGCAGTTTGGCCGGCGGCTAACTATTTCGAACGCGAAGTGTTCGACTTGTTTGGAGTGCGATTCTCGGGACATCCCTACTTGCGCCGGCTCTTGATGCCGGAAGATTGGGAAGGCCACCCCTTGCGTAAGGACTATCCGGTGGAGGGCTACCGCTAGATCTCGCCATGGCTCACCTCTCCCCCGCGCCCGCACTTGAACCCGGTCAGGACCGCACCATGATCCTGAACATGGGTCCGCATCATCCCTCGACCCACGGGGTGCTGCGGCTGATCCTCGAGATTGATGGCGAAAATATTGTGCGCATCATGCCCGACATCGGGTATCTGCACACCGGGATCGAGAAAACCTGTGAGGCCAAGTTCTACCAGCAAGTGGTGCCGCTGACCGACCGCATTGATTATCTTTGCCCGCTGACCAATAACCTCTGTTACGTGCTGGCGGTGGAAAAACTGCTGGGCCTGGAAATCCCGCCGAAAGCGCAATGGATGCGAGTGATGCTGAATGAACTTACGCGCATCAACTCGCACCTGGTCTGGCTGGGGACGCACGCGCTCGATATCGGGGCAATGACCGTCTTTCTTTATTGCTTCCGCGAGCGGGAAGACATCCTGCGGCTGTTCGAAATGGTCAGCGGGCAGCGCATGATGACTTCGTACTTCCGTATCGGCGGGTTGGCGCTTGAACCGCCTTTGGGATTTTTCGAGCGAGTGCAGGATTTCGCCAAACGCTTTCCTTCCAAGGTGGATGAATACGAAAATTTACTGACCGGGAACCCCATCTGGGGAATGCGCACCAAGGGCGTAGCGCGAATCACCGCCGAAGACGCCATCCTGCTGGGCGCCAGCGGTCCGACGCTGCGCGGCAGTGGAGTCGATTTCGACTTGCGGCGCGATATTCCTTACTCCGGCTACGAAAACTTCAAGTTCAAGGTGCCGGTGTCGCAGGACGGCGATGTGTTTGCCCGCTACATGTGCCGGGTGCAGGAGATGCGCGAATCCATCGCGATGGTGCAGCAGGCAGTGGACGGCATGCCGGAGGGCCCGATCAAGGCGGTGGCACCGAAAGTTATCCTGCCGGATCGGGAGATGATGAAGACGCAGATGGAAGCGCTCATCTATCATTTTAAGATTATTACGGAAGGCTTTGCCGTGCCTGCGGGCGAGGTCTATCAGGCGGTAGAGTCTCCGCGAGGCGAAATGGGATATTACGTGGTCAGCGATGGCACCGCCAAACCCTATCGTATCCACATGCGTTCGGCGTGTCTGGCGAATTTACAGGCGCTGCCCAGCATGTGCGAGGGCAGGCTGCTGGCGGATGTGGTGGCGGCGATCGGGTCGATTGATATTGTGTTAGGTGAGATCGACCGGTAATGCGGAAAAACTCGGCGTGCCGGTGGTTGACGCGCGATTCGTTTAACCACGGAGGACACTGAGAACACAGAGTTTGACCTAATGAGATTCTCGGACCAATTCGAAACGCGCTTCGCGGAGATGATTACGCACTATCCGACGAAGAGACCGGTCCTGGTCCCGACGCTGCTGTACGCTCAGGATGAGGCCGGCTACCTGTCGGACGAAGTGATTGAGGAAATCGCTGAGCGGCTGGAGTTGACGGCCCTCGATGTCCGCAACGTGATCAGTTACTATTCCATGCTAAGCACCAAACCGCGAGGCAAGTACAACGTGCAGGTCTGCACCAATATTGCCTGTATGCTGCGTGGCGGCGAGGAACTGCTGGAGCACTGCGAGAAGAAACTCGGCATCGCACACAAAGGCACGACGCCGGACGGCCAGTTCTCCCTGGAGGAAGTGGAGTGCATTGGCGCTTGCAGTTGGGCGCCGGCCGTGCAGGTGAATTACGATTTTCATGAGAACCTGACGACGGAAAAGATGGATAGAGTGCTGGAGGGGTACGCGAAGAAGGGGGCGGCATAGAAATTTGAGATTGAAGGTTTCAGATTTTAGATTCGAAATCGAATAGCTTACAAATCTGCAATCTAAAATCATCAATCTGAAATTGAATCATGGCTGATCTGGTTTCCCATCCCGACGAAGTACGGGTTGTCTCCAGGCGATTCGGCATGGGTGCGACCAATCTTGATCGCTATCTGGAGCTTGACGGCTATAAGGCGGTGCAGAAAGCCTTGGGCATGGGGACGGATGGCATCGTCAACGAGGTCAAGAATTCCGGCTTGCGCGGGCGTGGTGGCGCGGGGTTCAGTACCGGCATGAAGTGGTCGTTCGTACCCAAGCAGGCGTCCAAGCCGAAATATGTTTTGTGTAACGGCGACGAGAGCGAGCCTGGCACCTGCAAAGACCGGCTGATTTTTGAGCATGATCCGCATGCGGTGATTGAAGGCGTGGTGATCGCGGGTCTGGCTGTCGGCTCGCACACGGGTTACATCTATGTTCGCGGCGAGTACCGGTACCTTCTTGACATCATGCAGAAGGCGATTGCCGACGCCTACGTGCGCGGATTTCTGGGCAAGAACATTTTCGGTAGTGGTTATGATTTTGACGTCTACTGGCACGGGGGCGCGGGCGCGTACGAAGTTGGGGAAGAATCGGCCCTCATGGAATCGCTCGAAGGTAAGCGCGGCATTCCGCGCATCCGGCCTCCCTTCCCGGCCGTGGTCGGGCTGTGGGGCGGGCCGACCGTAATTAACAACGCTGAAACCCTGGCCAGCGTGCCGCACATTATTTTGGGCGGCGCGGAGTGGTATGCCAGTCTGGGGCCGCCGAAAAATGGCGGGACGCGGTTGTTCTGTCTCAGTGGTCACCTCAAGCGTCCCGGAGTTTACGAACTGCCGATGGGATACAACCTCAGAAAAATGATTTTCGAGGTGGGCGGTGGGATTCCCGATGGGCGCGCGCTCAAGGCGGTGGTGCCCGGCGGATCGAGCACGCCAGTATTGAAGTCCGATGAAATCGATATCGCCATGGATTTCGACAGCGTGGCCAAATCAGGCTCCATGCTGGGGTCAGGCGGCGTAGTCGTGCTTGACGAAACCACCTGCATGGTCAAATTCGCGCTGCGGACGATGAAGTTCTATCAGCACGAGAGTTGCGGCTGGTGCATTCCCTGCCGCGAAGGAACCGACTGGCTGAAGAAGACACTGATTCGTTTTCACGCGGGCGGGGGAGTTAACAAAGATATCGACAACATGTACTACCTTTCGGAAAACATGCTGGGCCGCACGTTTTGCCCGCTGGGCGATGCCGCCGCCATGCCGACCATGGCATTCATCAAGAAGTTCCGGAAAGAATTTGAAGATCATCTGGACGGCAAGCCTTGCCCCTTTGAGAAAGCGGGCGTGGTCGAGTCGGTATTGGCGTAGGGCCGGCATCCTGCCGGCCCGATGGGCCGGCTGCGCCCGCCGGGTTTTTTCTGGGGAGCATGAGCCGAGGGCGGGACGCCCTCCGGACAGCCGGCGGGACGCCGGCGCTACAAGAATCTATGGCTGACGTAAACATCACGGTAGACGGCAAGAAAGTCACGGCTCCGGCTGGGACCTTGCTGATTGAAGCCTGCAAGAGTGTGGGCATCGAGGTGCCTTCGTTTTGCTACTACCCGAATCTTTCACTTCAGGGCGCTTGCCGCATGTGCCTGGTGAAAGTTGAGAAGATGCCCAAGCTGCAAACGGCGTGCACGACGGTCATCAGCGAAGGCATGATCGCGATTACCGACAGCGATGAAGTCCGACAGGCGCGCAAGGGCATGGTGGAACTTCTGCTGGGCAATCATCCTCTGGATTGTCCGGTGTGCGACGCCGGGGGAGAGTGCGAACTGCAGGACATGACATTTTCCTACGGCGCGGCGGAATCGAAGTACATGGAACCCAAGAACCACAAGGAGGAACAGCAGTGGTCTCCGGTGGTGTACTTCGACCGACCGAGATGCATTCTCTGCTATCGCTGCGTGCGGGTGTGTGGCGAAGGGATGGATGTGTGGGCCCTGGGGGTACAGAACCGCGGGGTGGGATCGATTATCGCGCCCAATAAAGAAGACCACCTGGAATGCGAAGAATGCGGAATGTGCATTGACATTTGTCCGGTGGGCGCGCTGACTTCAGGAGCTTATCGTTACAAGACGCGTCCCTGGGAGATGAACCACGTGGGCACGACCTGCGCTCATTGCGCGGACGGATGCAAGACCACTCTGGGCGTTCGCCGCTCCGAGACTGGAATGGAGATCGTGCGGGGGGACAATCGCGACAAGAGCGGCATTAACGGCGATTTCCTTTGCATCAAGGGCCGGTATGCTTTCGATTTTGCCAACCGCGAAGACCGCTTTGTCCAGCCGCTGATTCGCAAGGATGGGCAACTGGCGCCGTCTACCTGGGAAGAGGCGTTTGAACTGATCGGAAAGCGGTTCAAGGAAGCTCGCGAGCAACATGGCGGGCAGGCGATCGGAGTCGTAGGCTCCAACCGCACCACCAACGAAGAGAATTACCTATTACAGAAGTTCGCGCGGGTGGTCCTGCAAACCAATAACATCGACCATCACCGCACGGCGGACTTCCCTGCCTTTGCTGCGGCCCTGAGAGGGAAACCGGAGTCAACCGCCAGCATGCGCGACGTGTTCAACGCGCCGGCGATCCTGCTGATCGGAAACGATCCCACCGAACAGCATCCTCTGATGGCGTGGCAGATTCGGAATAACGTCCGGCTGCACAGGGCCAAGTTGTACGTGGTGAATTCAAGAGACATAAAACTCAGGCGCCAGGCGACTGGTTTTTTGCGGATTCCTAAAGGCGCCGAGGGGCGGTTCGCTGCGTTTTTGAACGGTGATGATTCGGTGGCGGAAAACTTGCGGCCGGTTGCGGGTACTGGCGCCGACGCGGGCGAGTCGCGCGCGACCACACAGACAACCCCGGCTGGCTTTCGCGACCAGCTGCGTAGCGAGCAGAACCTGATCATCATTTTCGGAGCGGAGATTCGCGGCGGCGATATCGCGTCCGTGGTGAAGTTTGGCTCGGGCATTGCTGGCGCGAAGTTCCTTTACCTGGCTGATTACGCGAACTCACGGGGCGCGGCAGACATGGGTCTCTACCCCGATCTCCTTCCTGGCTATCATCCCATCGCCGATTCCGGAAAATTTCACCAGGAGTGGGGAGGAGTTCCACAGACACCCGGGCTGACCCTGCCGGAAATGGTTGACAGCGCTCGCTCCGGAAAATTGAAAGCGCTGTATGTCGTGGGCACGAATCCGGTTGGGCGGTTTGACATTGACCCCTTCGTTTTCTCGCAGAGCTTCGTGGTGGTGCAGGACATGTTCCTTACCGAAACCGCTTCTCTGGCCGATGTGGTCTTACCCGCAGCCAATGCCTACGAGAAATCCGGGACGTTCACCAACACCTGTGGAGATCTGCAGTTGGTAAAGAAGGCGGCAGAAGTCAGCGGCAGCAAGTCCGATTTCGAGATGATTGTGCGTATCGCGGACGCGATGGGCGCGGATGTCCATAAACTGGTTCCATTCGGGCGAGGCACGGCCGCAGACATGGGACAATCGCGCGGGGCGCAATCGGGAGAGGCGGACCGGCATTCAGTTTGGCTGGAAGCGCACGGCCTGGAACCGAAGATGAGCCCGTTTGATCCGATGGCGATTCTGGATGAAATTCAGCGGCTGGTGCCGGGATATGAAGTTTCGCGAATGAACCTGCTGGCCGGCAATGATCAGCGCACGAGTTTGGTCGGCAGAGCTTCCGGGGCTGCGCAGAATCCGGAGCTGATCGCCCCTGCGAATGACCACCTGTTCAGCTCGGGCACGCTGGGGCGTTATTCCCGGACGTTGAACTCGGTGATGGAGAATCACGATCAGCAGCCGGCGGAATTCTGAAGTTGCGGCGGACTAGAGAACTCTTCCAGACGATTGCAGGAGCGAGGGCGAGACGACCTCACGAGCGTCGGCGGGCCTGTCCTGAGCGCAGTCGAAGGAACGCGGGCGCTACTCAGGAATAATGCGTTGAATATCACCACGTTCATCATCGTTTCCTTGATCAAGACTGTGCTTGCACTCTTTGTGCTGCTGACGGCGGTGGCTTACACCGTGTGGCTGGAGCGCAAGGTTGTGGGCCACATGCAGAACCGGTGGGGACCTACCCGTGTCGGTCCATTTGGCCTGCTGCAGCCCTTGGCGGACGGCGTGAAGTTTCTGTTCAAGGAAGACCTGACGCCCCCGCATGTATACAAGCCTTTGTATATTGCGGCGCCCATGATTGCCGTGATATTTGCTCTCACCTCGATCGCTGTCATTCCCGTTGGGAATTCGATCACGCTCGGGAGCCTGCATATTCCGCTGCAGATTACGGATGTCAACATCGGGTTGCTGATCATTCTGGGAGTTACTTCCCTCGGCGTGTACGGGGTGGCGCTGGCGGGCTGGTCGTCCAACAGCAAGTATTCTCTGCTCGGTGGGCTGCGAGCCAGCGCGCAGATGATCAGTTACGAAATCTCATTAGGACTCTCGCTTGTGGGTGTGCTGATGCTGACGGGTAGCTTCAGTCTGCGCGATATCGTAGACACTCAGGGGGGGACGTTCTGGGGATTTATTCCGCGCTGGAATATTTTTTATGGCGGACAGTTCATCGCATTCTTTATTTACCTGATTTCAGCGTATGCGGAAACCAACCGCATCCCGTTCGATCTACCCGAGGCGGAGACGGAACTGGTGGCTGGTTATCACACCGAATACAGCGCCATGAAGTTTGCCATGTTTTTCATGGCCGAGTACGCCAACATGATTACGGTCGCGGCGGTGGCGTCGCTGCTCTTTCTGGGCGGCTGGCATGGGCCAGTGGTTGGGCCACCGATCCTGCGGGCGCTTCTGCCGGTGTTTTGGTTTGTGCTTCGGATATTTGGCTTTCTGTTTGTATATATTTGGGTGCGCGGCACCCTGCCCCGGTTTCGTTATGACCAGCTGATGGCATTCGGGTGGAAGTTTTTGCTGCCGCTGGCGATTGCGAATCTGCTGGTGACAGCGCTGGTGGTGGCGTTGAGGGCTTAGCTCCTTAATTCGAAGTTCTCGGTTCTTTGGTTCTCGGCTAATGACTCATCTGATCATATTTCTGTTTTTTGGGGCGCTGTGCTTGGCAGGGGCGGTGAACCTGCTGGTGCAGCGCCATCCGATTAACAGCGCGCTTTCGCTGGTGGTGGTGATGGGGTCGCTGGCGGTGGAGTATCTGCTGCTGGGGGCGGAGTTCGTGGCTGCGGTGCAAGTAATCGTCTACGCCGGAGCCGTCATGGTGCTGTTTGTCTTTGTCATCATGCTATTGAACGCAGGAGAAGAGGTGCGGACTAAAGGGAGCCGGGTAGCGATGCTGTTTGGAATCCCCGGAATGCTGGTGGGGAGCGCGCTGGTCGGGTGGGTGCTGATCGAGCGTACCGGCAGCCAGACTGTGGCGGCCGGAGCCCTGCCGGGTGCGCCCAGGACGATTGGCTGGCTCCTGTTTCATAATTTTCTGCTGCCGTTTGAAGTGACTTCTATTCTGGTGTTGATTGCCATTATGGGCGCCGTGGTCCTGGCCAGCCATCCGGACACAGACTCGGGAAAGAAGAAAAGCTGATGGTTCCGATCTCCTACTACCTGGTTCTGAGCGGGATTTTGTTTGCCTGCGGCGTGACCGGGTTTCTGATCAAACGCAATATCATCAGCATCTTCATGTCGATTGAGCTGATGCTGAATGGCGTGAATCTTTCATTCGTCGCCTTTGCCGCGCAGTGGCATGCGCTCAGCGGTCAGATATTCGTGTTCTTCGTGATGGTGGTCGCGGCAGCCGAAGCGGCGGTGGGACTGGCCATCATCATTGCCGTGTATCGCACACGCGAAACACTGAACATCGATCAGGTAGACCTGCTCAAACTATGACGCCCGACTTGCATCTGTGGCTGATTCCGGTGCTGCCGCTGGTGGGCGCCGCAATCAACGGCCTTTTCGGAAAGAAATTCTCCCGGCAGGCTGTTGCCACCGTGGCGCTGGCGTTCAGCGGAGCGGCGTTTGCCATGGTGCTGTTTGTTTCGTCCCGGTTCGCTTCCTTGACGACGCCGCATATCGAGTTTCTTGCCACCTGGATTCGGGCAGGAGAGTTTCAGGTGGATTACTCGTTTTACCTCGACCAGCTTTCGCTGGTGATGCTGCTGGTGGTTACGGGCGTCGGCTTCCTCATTCACATCTATTCCGTCGGTTACATGTGGGAGGAGGGCGGGTTCTATCGCTTCTTCAGCTACCTGAATCTGTTCATGTTCTTCATGCTGACCCTGGTTCTCGCCAGCAACTACCTGGTGATGTTCATCGGCTGGGAAGGCGTGGGTCTGGCGTCGTATCTTCTGATCGGATTCTGGTTCACCAAGGATTCCGCTGCATCAGCGGGCAAGAAAGCGTTCATCGTCAATCGCATCGGTGATTTCGGATTTTTGATCGCGTTGTTTCTGCTGATCAAGCACTTCGGGTCCCTGAACTTCGATCAGGTTTTCCGGAGCGTCATGCCGATGGGCCCGGAGACCGGGGGTGCAGGATTGCTCA
>CATPBJ010000205.1 GCA_955652395.1 uncultured Terriglobales bacterium
GGACGAGCTTCTGGAGGAAGGAAACGCGTTCGAGGCCGACGTGGTGAAAGGCGTGGAGGACGCTGGTGACGAAGGGGAAGTTCGCACTCACGAAGTGTCCGAGGATGATGTTCCCGAAGAATATCTGGAAAAAGACTAGATTTAGATTCGATTTTGTCCTAACGCTGGCCCCAACCGCACTCTGACGTCGCATGCCAGCAGCTGCAGTCGGACCTGACGACCAGCGACTAACGACTGAGATACAACCCTTCTTTCTTTATGTACTCTTCCACTGCTGCATCGACAAACCGGCGCAGCGGTTTTTTTGCCACGATCGCTTCTCGGATCGCCGTCGCCGAGACTGCCTGATTCACATTCTCCAGCAAATGTATCGTCGCCCCCCTCAGCACCAGGTCTCCCGTGGCCGGCTGCTTGGCGAAGGGTTGGCTTACGGACTGCGGAGGGCGAATCTTTTCCGGCAGGGCGTTGGCCACGTCCGCGAGCGAATATCCGGGACGGCTGGCCACGATGAACTCGCATTCGCGAAACAGCGCCTCCGCCTGGTGCCAATGCGCGATCTCGGAGAACGCGTCCATGCCGATGAGGAAGAACACCAGGTCGATTTTCTTCAGCGATTGTTTCAGACGCTTTACCGTGTCAATGCTGTAATTCGCGCCTGACACCTCGTCTTTAGCTGGCCGTCCTTTGGCCCCAGACACAGGAGTCGTGACCACTCCGGGGGCCTCCAAAACCGAAGGCACAAATGCCTTCTCGCCCATGGTAGCCAGCACCACCATGGCGTAACGATGGAAATACGGAGTGACCGCCCGGCTCTGCTTGTGCGGTGGAACATTGGCCGGCACAAAGTGGATGCGCCCCAGGTCAAAGCGCTCCTTCGCCGCCCGCGCCAGGGCGAGATGCCCGTGATGAATCGGATCGAAAGTCCCGCCCAACAGGCCGATATTCATGAAGTGGGTTCGGACGCCTCCGTCCGGTGTGCAAACCAGATGTAAAGGCTGCGTTTCTAGAGCCGGAATGGCAGAGCACCCATAGTTTCCCGGTTTTACCCTACCGTGTGCAAGTCTTTCGGCCTGTGGCTTAGAGAATCCGGCGGTTTCGTTGGAGATCGCGTTGCTCACTCGTGCGTACGGGTTGCGTGCGCACCTTGAGTCTCCAGGCCAGCTGCCGTTTGGCCCGCCTCCGTATGAACTCACGTAACTCGCGCCATCTCATTTCGGGAATTAGATTTATCTCATGCGAGCGAAGTTCCCCCTTCTTCGCAACCGCAACATCGCTCCGGCTCGGGCTCCAGTCCTCCGATACGGCGTCGCCGTCCTCAGCATTATTCTCGCCCTGATTCCGGCCTTCCTGCTTTCCGACGTGGTCGAGAGCCGCCTGGTCGTGTTCGCGGTTGCCATCATGGTCAGTGCCTGGTACGGCGGTTGGAAGCCGGGCCTGGTCGCGACTTCCTTTGCCCTGACGGTCAGCGCATATTTCTCCCTGGCTGGGGCGCGCAGTCCCGACGACTACCGCCGGGCCATCATACATCTCGCACTGTTCGTGTTCGTGGCCGGACTCATCTGCTGGTTCAATGCCGCGCTGCGATACGCGCAGGAAGGACTGCGCCGCTCCGAAATCAACTTTCGCTCGCTCGTCACCCACGCTCCATACGGCGTCTGTCGCTGCAGCTCCGACGGCATTCTCCTCGACGTGAACCCGGCCCTGGTTGCCATGCTGGGTTACGGTTCGGGTGCGGATCTGGTTGGCCGCAACCTGGCCAACCTGTATTCCGATTCCCAACAGTGGTTTGGCCTGGCCGACTACCTGCGCCTGCTGGAGAAATTCCAGGGTCTGCCTGCCGACTGGCTGCGCAATGACCGCACCATTGTCAGCGTGCGATTGTCCGGGCGTGCTTTTCGCGACGAACGAAACACCATCTTCTTCGAACTCTTTGCCGAGGACGTGACCGAACGCCGCGCCCTGGAGCAGCAACTTCGCCAGGCCCAGAAGATGGAAGCCGTGGGCCGGCTGGCCGGCGGCATCGCCCACGACTTCAACAACCTGCTCATGGTGATCTCGGGATACTCCGAGTTCCTGCTGGAGCGCATCGGCACCGACCCCACGCTGAGGGGCCACGCGCAGGAGATCGCTAACGCCGCCGGGCGGGCCACTTCTCTCACCCGCCAGCTGCTGGCCTTCAGCCGGAAGCAGATGCTCGCTCCCAAGATTGTGGACCTGAACAGCGTGGTCACGGAAAACGTAAAAATGTTGACCCGCCTTATCGGCGAGGACATCGATCTCGTCATGGTGCCGGGCCCGGATATCGGCGCTGTCAAAGCCGATCCCGGCCAGATCGAGCAGGTCATCATGAACCTGGCGGTCAACGCCCGCGACGCGATGCCGCACGGCGGGAAGCTGACTATCGAGACGGCCAACGTCACGCTCGACGCCAACTACGCCCGCTTCCATGCTCCAGTGAAGCCCGGCGACTACGTCATGCTCGCCATCAGCGATACCGGTGTGGGCATGGACGCCGACACCCAGGCTCACATCTTCGAGCCCTTCTACACCACCAAGGGACTGAAGGGCACGGGGCTCGGACTCTCTACGGTTTACGGCATCATCAAGCAAAGCGAAGGCTACATATGGCTGTATAGCGAAGCCGGCAGAGGCACCTCATTCAAGATCTACCTGCCTCGCTTAACCGCCAACGGAGAACTCCTCGACACGCAGCCCGCACTAGCCCAAGATCAAGTCCAACCGAGCCCGGGTCATGAAACCATTCTGCTCGTAGAAGACGAAGAAAATCTGCGCCGGCTGGCACGCCAGTCACTGGAGAACCAGGGATACCGCGTGATCGATGCTCCAGACGGCACCTCCGCCATCCAGATTTCCCAGGCACACCAAGGCCCCATTCACCTGCTGTTGACGGACGTCATCATGCCGGGAATGAACGGGCGTGAATTGGCCAATAAGGTTTCTCCTACGCGCCCCGAGATGAGAGTGCTGTACATGTCGGGCTACACGGAGAACCACATTGGCCACAACGGCACGCTGGACGAGGGCATCACCCTGCTCCAGAAGCCCTTTACTCTTCCCGCACTGAAGGCAAAGGTGCGGGAGATGCTCGATACTCCACTCCCTCAGGAGATACAAATGTCTGCTCGTTTAGCTCAATCAGCTCCAATGGCTCGCACCCGAAACAAAGTGTCCTCCCCCTTCCGCGCCACTCGCTTCGATCTTCACCTGCCGCTGAAATACCGGCTGGTCGGCGAAAGCGGATGGCGTGAGGGAACAACCGAAAACATAAGCCGCTCGGGAATGCTCTTCCAGGCGGAAGAACCGATCGCTCCCAACGCGCAGCTCGAGATCAACCTCGTGCTGCCGGCAGAAATCGCGGGGCTGGCCGCGGCAGAAGTAGTTTGCCGGGGCGAGGTCGTGCGCACGGTCAAGTCCGAGTCCAGTACCGTGACCCCGACCCTGGCCGCGAAAATCCTGCAATACCACTTCCAGCACGGTTCACACCTCTCCGAGGCGTGATCGGTCGCTGGAATCCAAACGGCGCTGGGCTGACGTGAAAGAGCCACGTAGGCCCAGACGTCCTGTCTGGGCGGGCGAGCGCAGCTCGCCAGAGCCGTGATCTTTCCTTCGCGAGAAAATGCTAATCCGAGAGCCTTCGGGGACGCGCGACTCGAGAAGGATGACGACTCGGGAAGGGCATGACTTCAGTCGTGCCGTAATGCGCCGCGCTTAGTGCGGCTTTAGCCGCTGCGGTTCACTTTGTGAACCGCCATCTCCCGTAACAATCTTACGGGATAGAACTCAAAACCTCGCGGGCTAGGGCGCCCACGCCACACGTTTCGACTCGATTCTCAAAGAACGTCTCAACACTCGCCAGGATTTCCACCCGGCTCTTCGACTCGTAGATCGCCCTGCGCAAGGCTGCCCCCCCCGCTACTCCATGCGTGAACCACGAAGCAAACTGCTTCATCTTGCCTTCCGCGCCAGGCATCTCCTCTTCAATCAGCATCTCGAAGTACGTACGGATCATCTGGTAGCGGTCGGCTTCGCTGGGCTCGTCGTAGGCACGAACCACGTCGCCTCGGACGCCCTCGGCCTGGCGGGTGTGGACACCCACCCCTACAGGGCTTGTGCCGCTGCAATACTGCTCAATCTGCCGAAAAATCCACGGATTCGACGGCGCCGTCCGCCCGATCATCACTGCGTCGCATCCGGTTTGAGCCACCATGGCGCAGGCGTCTTCCGGCGTGCGTATATCGCCGTTCCCGATGACGGGAATCTTGACCGCGTCTTTGACCGCCGCAATCCAGTCCCAGCGGGCCTGCCCGCTGTACCCCTGCTCGCGGGTACGCGCGTGCAGTGCCACTGCGCACAGCCCGCAGTCTTCCGCCATCTTCGCCAATTCGACGCAAACCACGTTCTCATCGTTCCACCCGGCGCGGAACTTTACCGTGAACGGAATCGTGACCGCAGCCCGCACCGCCTCGAAGATCTTCCCGATAGCCGGCAAGTCCTTGAGCAAGCCGGAACCGCCGTTGCACTTTACAACTTTCTTCGCCGGACATCCCAGATTGAGGTCCACCAGGTCAAAGCCCAGCCCCTCGACCATGCGGGCAGCCTCAGCCATCACCTTGGGATCACTGCCAAAAAGCTGCGCCGAAATGGGATGCTCGTCCTCGTAGAAGTGCAGGTAGAGTTTGGCCTTCCGGTCCTTGGAGCGAAGGATACCGTCGGCCGAAGTGAACTCAGTCATAATCAGCCCGCACCCACCCAGATTTCGAATGAAGCGGCGGAAGACGGTGTCTGTGACCCCAGCCATGGGAGCCAACACGGTAGCCGGAGCAATCCGCACATTCCCGATGATGACCGACGACGGAACCGGCACATCCTGTGTGGCGCGGGCGCCCTCGCCCGCGCTTGGCCCCGAATTATCCCAATACTTGCGCACGACCCTATTCTACCTGTCCCCTAAAAACAAAGCCCCCGCCAAAGCGTGGGCTAAAGTCTGTAATATTCCGGGCGAATCTGAGAAGCTACTTCTTTGCCGGCTCCGCTTTAGCATACTTCCGGCGGAAGCGCTCCACCCGGCCAGCTGTATCCATAAGCTTCTGCTTGCCAGTGAAGAAAGGATGACAGGCGGAGCAGATTTCCACGTGGATATCGCCCTTGTGGGTCGAGCGAGTCGTAAAGCTGCTGCCGCAGGCGCACATGACGCGAATTTCGTTGTAGGCGGGATGAATAGCTGCCTTCATAGGTCTCCAAACTTTGTTCGGACCATTTGATTCTAAAGGATGAGCGCAGGATTCAGCAACTTCCTGAGACCGTGTGGGGACCCGTTTTCGACCCGTCCAAGCCGAGCCGGGCTCGGCTTGTAGACGTTCGCTGAGAACCTGGAATTGAAGTCAAAAAAAACGGCAGGACCGACCTCCTGCCGTTCTCGGTTAAACCTGGGCCCCTTACTTACCGCGGTTGACCGCTTTCTTGAGTTCAGCTCCGGATGAAAACTTGGCGACTTTCCGGGCAGCGATCTTGATGGTGGCGCCCGTTTGCGGGTTACGCCCGTTGCGAGCTTTTCTCTGCGAGACAGAGAACGTGCCAAAACCAATCAACGCTACTCGATCCCCTTTCTTCAGAGCAGAAGTGATGCTGTCGACAGTGGTGTCGATAGCCGTGGCTGCCGTGGCCTTGCTGATGTGGCAGCTAGCTGAGATTCGGTCAATAAGATCGGCTTTATTCATCTTCTCTCCTGGCAGGTTTCGTTAGTCCCCAGCGCGCACAGGGGAGGAACGTAAGGACACTCGCTGAGTGGGAAACCTGGTGGCCTTATTTAGCTACCGTCGGAAGAGAATGTCAACTGTGGAAATCCGCGCCGGATGCCGACTTTGAGTCACCGCAATGGGTGCAGCCCTTCCGAGACACAAAGAAAAAAGCCACTCTCCCCGCCGGGGACGCCAGAAAGTGGCTCTTCGGCCGAAAAAACGTTACAGGCGGACCCGCGTCCGCTCCATCTCGGGAAGGACCAGTGGTGTGCTGGCGCACCTTTCAGCATGAAATTCCGCTGCTGAGCCAGTCTCGCCTTGAGTCTTGCCCGGTGCAAACTGCTCCGCCTCGGTCGAGCCCGCCAGTGCCGTGGTGGATGAGTTTCCGCTCGCGATCACCTGCGTCACCAGGTCGAAATAGCCTGTCCCCACGAAGCGTTGATGTTTCACCGCCTCGTATCCGTAAAGCTCCGCGCTGCCAAATTCCTTCTCCTGCAATCGGGAGTAAGCGCTCATGCCGGACGCCTTGTATCCCCGCGCCAGTTCAAACATGCTCAGATTCAGGGCGTGGAACCCGGCCAGCGTGATGAACTGGAACTTGTAGCCCATCGCCGCCAGTTCGGTCTGGAAGCGCGAGATGGTGGCGTCGTCCAGCTTCTTTTTCCAATTGAACGACGGGGAGCAGTTGTAAGCCAGCATCTTGCCCGGATACTTTGCATGCACGGCTTCGGCGAAGCGGCGCGCTTCTTCCAGATTGGGTTCTGAAGTCTCGCACCAGATCAAGTCAGCATAGGGCGCGTACGCAATGCCGCGAGCGATTGCGGATTCCAGCCCTCCCCGAATGCAGAAAAAGCCTTCCGCAGTGCGGTTGCCGGTTAGGAACTCGTGGTCCCGCGAATCGGTATCGCTGGTGAGCAAGTACGCGCTGTTGGCGTCGGTTCGCGCCATGATCAGGGTCGGTACTCCCAGGCAATCCGCCGCCAGCCGCGCCGCAACCAGCTTCTGAATCGCTTCCGATGTCGGCACCAGGACTTTTCCGCCCAGGTGTCCGCACTTCTTGGCGGAAGAGAGTTGATCTTCAAAGTGGACGCACGCCGCGCCTGCTTCGATCATAGCCTTCATCAATTCAAACGCATTGAGGTTTCCGCCGAATCCCGCTTCCGCATCGGCGACCAGCGGAGCAAACCACTCAACTCCATTCTTCGCCTCGGCATGATGGATCTGGTCGGCTCGGGTCAGTGCCTGGTTGATGCGCCGCACCAGATTCGGCACGCTGTCGGCCGGATACAGACTCTGATCGGGATACATTTGCCCAGCGTCGTTGGCATCCGCCGCAACCTGCCACCCGCTGACGTAGATCGCCTGCAACCCGGCCTTCACCTGCTGAATGGCCTGGTTCCCAGTCATCGCGCCCAGCGCGGCGACGTGAGACCCGCTCTGCAGCAACTGCCAAAGCCGCTCCGCGCCATGGCGCGCCAGCGTGCACTCGATGTGCATCGAGCCCCGCAACCGCTCCACATCTTGCACGCTATAAGGCCGGGTCACGCCCGCCCACCGCAAGTTCGAAGCCCAATCCATCGCCAGGTCTGAATTCATATCGTGTCCTTAGTGTTAAGTCGCGCCGCACTGCGTAGCGCCGGCGTCCCGCCGGCTGTCGAGAGGGCGTCTCGCCCTCTCATTTCAAATCGGATCAAACTCATCGTTCAATATCATCGCCTCACTAATCCGCCGCGCCTCGCGAAACGTTTCCACCGTCCCCCAGTCCCGCCCGGAATTCGCCACCAGCCTTTCCAACTCTTCGTCAAACAAACGAGAAACCAACTCCGGCGTATGCACCACGTTCTTCCCATCGTCCGTCACGGGCACATGCCCGTTGTGCCGCAAGCGCTGCGCAATCATCAGCCGGTAAATGCGATCGGTCGCCAGGTCCTCCATGTAGCCATCCAGCAAACTGGCGCCCTTGCCGTTCAATACGCCGTTGCGATAACGGATCACAGTCCGCACCGCCGCCCTCGTCCCGGCCAGCGTGTGCTCCCCCACACCTCTAGGCACCGGCCTCAGATTCGGATAGCGCTCAGCCTGCGCCCTCCGCGCCTGCAACTGGTTGGGAAAAGGAAACTGGTCAATCGCAATCTGGTTCTGATCGGGATGCCCCGTCCATGCCCCATCCATCAGGCAATCGGCCTCATTCTTCTTGTCTTTCTCCAGCCCAGTCAGGGCGCGGGCATTCAGCTCGGGATCCTCTCGGCTGGGAAAAAGCGCCGTCATGCCCCCAATCGCCAGCGCTCCACGTTTGTGGCAAATCTCCGGCATCAGTTCACGCAGGTTCTGGAAAAATGGAACGTTTGAAGGAATTGTGTTGCGGTCGGGCAACACCCAGTCCGGATCATCCAGATTGAAATGGATCAGGCTGGCCATGTAATCCCAGCGCCCCAGGTTCAATCCGAGAATGTGATCGCGCAGGTTGTAGAGAAATTCCTCCATCTGAAAGGCTAGGGGATGCGACTCCACCAGCGCCATGCACTTGATGTAGTCGCGCGGCCATCCTCGAGCCTCGGCCAGCGCCTGCAACAGGTCACGCCACCACAGCGCTTCCTCAGCCGACTCCGACTTCGGAATATAGAAGGACAGAGGATGCTTCAACTCCGCCAGATCGACCCGGTAGACGATGTTTGCGACATCGAATAGCGACGCGGGCGTAAGGTCCTCGCCGAATATTCCGCCCTGATGAATATGCAGGCCACGCGGCCGGATCCAGATCACGGTCGGCTTAGGCTCGATGCCCACTACTTTGTTCCGCTTCTTGTCGAAATAGGTCAGCCTGCCGCGCAGCGCCTGCAGGACGTTTTCGGCCCCGATCCGCTGGTGTTCCCATTGGTTCACCATGGAATCTTCCAGATCAAGCATCACTCCGGGCGCGCCGGAGTTGAGCATCTTTACCACCAGCTCAGCCTCGTCGGCCGGGCCGGTCATTTGGTTGCGCTGATCCTGGCACCATTCCGGCAACTGGATTCGCCACCCTCGCCGCACGGCATCTCCGGGAAACCGGTGCACCGGCTTTTCCCCTTGATGAGACTGCGCCAGAGTCTGCTTGCGTTCTTCAATCAGCGACCGCTGCCAGGGCGCAAAGCGACGATGGAACGGAGCCAAAAACTCCAGGAATCCCTGCGGCAAGTCCTGTTTCGGATCGAAGGTAACGGGCGGACGGTTCACCTGAAAGCCCTCCAGGACAACGTTGCTGACAGAAAGGGTGGCCATCGCTGTTTCGGCTCCTAAAACGTAAATCGTGAGGGGGGAGGAATTTTCTTCTTTGCTGCAAAAAACTTGCACTCTGCGGCAACCCTGCGCGCCGGGCATCAATGACCGCATTCCTGGCGGCCATGGAGGCTGATTCTGTGCAGTTTTGCCTATCCCGTCAAACGGAATGTTTGAATCGATATGATAACAAATATCTATCAGTAGCCGTCCCAGTGATAGTAATGTGTTGTCAGCGATAAGTTGGGGGCGGCTGAAAGCTGGTGGCTGACCGCTGAGAGCTACTAAAGCATGGAGATCGACCAGATCAAGACTTTTCTCGCCGTGGCCACCTTCGGCGGGTTTCATCGCGCGGCGGAGGGTCTGCGCATCAGCCAGCCCGCGGTAAGCGCCCGCATCAAGGCCCTGGAGGACTCCCTGGGAACGAGCCTGTTCGCCCGCTCCCGTAGCGGCTTGACCCTGTCCGAAGCCGGTAGAATCCTCCGTCCCTACGCGGAAGAACTATTGCGCACCGCATCGCTGGCCTCGCAGGCGGTCCACGAACTGAAACCGGCGAGTGCCGGCCCCCTGCAAATCGCAGCCGCACATTCGATTTCGGTTTACTTCCTGCCCGACTTCCTGAAGCGTTTTCAGCGAGCCTATCCCAAGGTCGTCATTTCCATTCGCGCCGGACATTCCAAGGAAGTGCTGGAGATGGTGTTGAACCAGGAAGCTGAGATCGGATTGGCCCGGTCGTTGAACCATCCAGAAGTTGAAACCCAAAGCCTGCGCGACGATCCCCTCCTGCTGGTTGGACACCCGAAACACGGACCCACTCGCTCGCGGCGTGCTCGTCTGGAAGAAGTGGCGAGCTGGCCGTTGGTCTTCTACGAGCGCGGGTCGAGCGACTGGACTCTCACCCACGGTCTCTTCCGTCGCGCCGGCCTGGTGCCGAACGTAGCTCTGGAAGTCGATACGATTGAGACGGCCAAGCGCATGGTGGACCGCGGCCTGGGCATGGCCTTCCTTCCTCAGCTCGCCGTGGGACAGGAACTTCGTTCCGGCAAGCTTGCGACGATCAAGCTTCTGGATGCCGAGCCGCTGGGCCGAAGCATCGACGTCATTCATCCCCGGCATCGCCCGCTGCGGAAAGAGGCGCAGGCATTTCTTCAGGTGATCAAGGAAGCGGTCAAGGAATCCTCTAGAATTAAGCAGAGAGTTCGCCGGAGTGTTCGCGGTTCGTAATCACGATGAGCGCGATAGCCGGACTCTATTTCCTCAGCTCTCCACAACTCGGTCCACCACTCCACAGGATGTACACAGGCACACCGCCTTTGGCACTTGCGCAAGATGCGTCCGCGAGTGCAAAGTTTAGACAAGGAAAAGAACCCAGGTCATGAAAGTTTCCGTGGACGTTTGTCCTCTGTGTGAAGGTACGGGCTGGAAATCGGTCTCTATCGGCTCCGAGCGTCGTGTAACCCGCTGCGACTGCCGTCGGCAGGCGCGTACCCAGACTCTGCTCGCCGCCGCCCGCATTCCCAAACGTTACGAACACTGCGAGCTCTCGAACTTTGAGTTTGATGGCCCCCATCGGGCTCTGGTCTCGTCCCGCCTGGCTGCCTGCAAGTTCGTCGAAGAGTATCCGGTTGACAGCACCGGCCTGCTGCTCATCGGCAGCATCGGTGTAGGCAAGACCCACCTCGCAGTCGGCATTATCAAGGAACTAGTCCTCGGCAAGGGCATTGCCTGCCTGTTCTACGATTACCGCGAATTGCTGAAGCAGATTCAGAACTCCTATAACGATTCCGTGCAGGCTACTGAACTGGAAGTCCTGCGCCCGGTGTTCGAAACCGAAGTGCTGGTGCTCGACGAGCTCGGCGCGGTCAAACCCACGGAGTGGGTATGGGACACGGTCAGCCTGATCCTCAATACCCGCTACAACGACAATCGCACGACAATCATTACCACGAACTTCGATGACCGCCCCGCGGCCGCAGTGGCCGGCCCCCGCGGCGCCGCCCGCGAAGAAACTCTGGGCGACCGCATCGGAGAACGCATGCGCTCCCGGCTCCACGAAATGTGTCGCATGATCAAAATGGAAGGCGAAGACTTCCGCCAGAAATTCCGGAGCGCCAGCTTTCGCTAACTTCTTTACCACGGATTTCACGGATGAACACGGAGCACGCATTTGATTTTTCTGGATCCGTGTTATCCGCGCTGATCCGTGGCCGAAGTTCCCCTGTGTCCTCCGTGCCTTCCGTGGTTAATTCAAACTAGAATGCCTAAGTGCTGAGCGAGCGCCTGGAATTCATCCCCGATCGCGATGCGGAAGTCTTCGCCTCCGCCCCAGCCGCGCCCGCGGTCTTCCTCCTCCGTAGCGACGATCCCGAGGCCGAGCCCTACGTCAGCAAGACTGCCAACCTGCGCCGCCGCCTGCAACGCCTCCTCGGTCCTCCTGAACAAACACGACGACTGAACCTGCGCGACCGCGTGCGCTCGATCGAGTATGCCACCACCGGCTCCGACTTCGAATCCGGCTTTCTCTTGTATCGCGTGCTGCGCTCCGCGTTCCCGAAAACTTACACTGACCGCCTGCGCCTGCGTTTTGCCCCGCTGCTCAAGCTGCACCTGGAAAATGAGTATCCTCGCGCCTCGATCACTACCCGGCTCGGCCGCATCGGCGGACACAATCTCTACTACGGGCCGTTTCTATCGCGCTCCGCAGCGGAAAAGTTCGCCAACGATTCTCTGGATTTCTTCAAGATGCGGCGTTGCGTGGATGATCTCCTTCCCGACCCCGAGTTTCCCGGCTGCATCTATTCCGAGATGAAAATGTGTCTCGCGCCTTGCTTCAAAGGCTGCACCGACGATGACTACCACGCCGAGGTGGCCCGGGTGCAGGCCTACTTCGACAGCAGTGGAGACTCCCTGGTGCGGGAAATAACCGTGGGGCGCGATCAGGCATCGTCCAGTCTTGAATTTGAAAACGCTGCCGCCTTGCACGCCACAGCGGAGAAGCTGAAGCCCGTACTCGGCCAGCTGCCCGAGATCGTGCGGCGCATCGACCAGCTCACCGCAATCATGGTGCAGCCGTCGGCCATCCCCGCATCGGTGGTATTTTTCTTCGTCGATGCCGGTCTGATCTCGGGTCCGCTCACATTTCCTATCCAGGCCACGGAACACACCAAGTCGCAGTCGATGGAGTCCCGGGTACAAGCCGCGCTGGCCACCCTACCGCCCACAAACTCGAAAAGCGCCCTGGAAACCATGGAGCACCTCGCGCTGCTCAAACGCTGGTTCTATCGCAGCACTCGAACGGGAGAAATTTTCTTCGCTGACCTTAAAGGGGGACTGCCCCTGCGCCGCTTGGTGCGCGGCATCGCGCGCGTGTATCGCGGCGAGAAACCCGAGACTGCTCCGAGGCTCGAGAACAGGGTGACTGACGCTTCCTAGCCCTGGCGACTATCTCGGTAAGACTCTCCGCGTGTGTTGACCTGAATTCCGTCGGGATCCACCAGCGGAAGCGGCGTTTCGCGCTCAACCGAAAATGACTCCAGCCCGCTGATCTTCGCACTCACTGGCGCCGCGTTCCGCCCTTCCACCAGGTTGATGGCCAGATTATGGTGATAGCTGCCCCACGCCAGAAAGCGGAAAGCGCCCCAATCCAGCGTTATCTGCAGGCCCAGCTTTTCATAGAAACCTTGCGAGCGATCCAGGTCGCCAACGGTCAGGTGCAAATGTTCGAGACGCGACCCGGAGGGAAAGCCCTGCCACTCCGGCCCCGACAGTCGTGCCAGTTCACGCAGGGCCAGCGGCAGGGTCGCCATGCTGATGCGGCCGTCGTTCCATAGCCACGATTCCGCCGGACGATCCGCGTACACTTCGATCCCATTCTTCTCGGGATCGGAAAAATACAGCGACTCGCTGACCAGATGATCTGCGGCGCCAACCAATTGCCAGGGCTTCCGCATCGCAAATCGCAGAAACGCGCCTAGCGATGTCCGGTCTGGAAGCAGTAACGCAAAATGAAATAACCCCGCAGTCCGCTGCGGACGAGGCTGCCCGTCAGTCAACCGCTTCAGCAAAAGGCGCGCATCGCCCGCGCCAAGAGTCGCTTGCTGGTCTGAGCGATCCAGCAGTCGCGATCCAAAATCCTGGTAGAACTCGGCCTGCAACGAAAGGTTTAGCACCTTAAGCGTGACGTCCCGCAAAGGCCACGACTCATGTTTCATAGCACCCGCCGGCAGACGAATGTGGAGACTAGTGTAGATGAGGAGGAACCGTCGTGCCGCCACGCCAGTGATAAACTGTTTCCGCAAAAGCCAATCTAGGGAGAAATGAAAATATGGCGGATGGTAAAGTTTTATCCAATCAAAAGACAATCCTGTCTAACCAGGCGACTATCGTGAAAAACCAGAAGGCGATCCTCGCCAACCAAGCGACCATCGTGAAAAACCAGAAAACGATCCTTGCCAATCAGGGCGTTATCAAAAAGAACCAGGTCGCCCTCGACGAAATCCTGAAAAATCAGAAGCTGATTCTCGCAGCAGTGAGCAGATAGCCCGCCCGTCCAGGCCGCCCGGCTGGCCTCTGTTCTCCTCCTGTTCGGCGAGGTGCCCCATCCTATTTCGCGTGTTTCGCGAAATAGGGTGGGTCTTGCAGGTACGTCTCAGTTTGAAATCGAAACTCACTCCTATGGGATCTGCCCCCGTTTGAATTGTCCGACTGCGGACATAGCATGTCGCCGGCCCCGAACCCGGTGCGGTCGACTCAGCTCCAAAAGAACCCCAAAAAGAAAAGGAGAAAGAAAGGAACATCATGAAAAGAAATGCCGCAATGGCGGTCGCGCGAGGAACCTATCGAGTACAACCACGCGATCTTCCTCTCCATCAGATCTATCCCTGCGGCACGCGCATCACCGACCTCTGTATGCGCGATTTGAAAGCCAGTGAGTTAAACGGTTTTGTCCCCGCCAAGCCTCAGTAGAAGGCGTTGCACCAAACACGAAGGACAGGGCACCCGCATCTAGTCTCCCCAACTCTGTCATCCCGCGGAACCAAGTGTTCGCCTGCATCGTCACCGGCGGCTGGCACATCCTTCTCCCGGAGAAAGCACAGTGGGGAAATCACGGTGGCATCGAGAGGATAGGAGGGTGCCTATCTGGGGCACCGACTCCGGTCACTACGCAACGAATCCCGGCATGTACTATGTTCCCGTGCGCACTCTGCCACGAAGTGTCCTCGAATACATCCGTCGCCAAGGCCTGCTTCAAGCCGGCGATCGGGTGGGTGTCGCCGTTTCAGGGGGAGCCGATTCAGTAGCCCTGCTGCGAATCATGCTGGAGTTGCGCTCGGAACTCGGCGTAGTCCTTTCGGTGGTCCATTTCAATCACAAACTACGTGGAGCAGAGGCTGACGCTGACGAGGAGTTCGTCACCCGATTGGCCCACCACCATGAACTGGAGTTGCACGTCGGCAGCAGTGACGTCTCGGCCCATGCCCAGAGCCAGCACCTCAGCACCGAGGCCGCTGCCCGTGAGCTTCGCTACCAATACTTCAGGCGGTTGTTTGAGGGGAACACGCTGAACCGTATCGCCACCGGTCACACCTTGGATGACCAAGCTGAAACTGTTTTGCTTAGGATTGTCCGCGGCGCTGGCACCCGGGGCTTGGCTGGGATCTACCCTCGGTTGTTATTCGACGGTTCAGAGTTTTCCATCATCCGCCCGCTACTGAAAACCAGGCGCAACCAGTTGGAAACCTACCTGGGACAAATCGGTCAAGATTGGCGCGAGGATTCGAGCAACCGCGACCTGCGCCATGCGCGCAACCGGGTACGCCATGGGATTGTGCCCCGACTAGAGCGCACTCTCAACCCGGCGGTGCAGGAAACCCTGGCTGAGACGGCAGACCTTGCGCGGTCGGAGGAAGAGTACTGGCAGACGGAAGTGGCACGCCTCCTGCCGGAGGTGTGGCAAGCGGAGCACCGCACCCTCGCGCCGACTGAACTGGCGGCTTTGCCTCTGGCCGTGCGGCGCAGAGTGGTCAGAGCGGCGGCTGAGTGCCTCGGACTGAACCTGGAGTTCCGCCACGTGGAAGAAATTCTTGCTCTCGACCGTCGTGGACCTAGGTCCGCTATGTTGCCAGAGGGCTGGCTTGTTTCCCTAACCAAGGGCGGGTTGCAATTCGATCCGCCTAAGGCGGCCGCTGTAACGAATTCCTACTATGAATACAAGCTGGCAGTACCCGGCGCGATTCATGTCCCTGAAGCAGGGATATGCTTTGAAGTAGCGCTGGTTCCGGGGAGCGCAACGGCGGGTTATAATCCCGACCACATGCTTGATCCGGCATTGCTGCAGCAAGAGTTAACCGTGCGCAACTGGCGTGCAGGAGACCGGTATTGGCCGGCTCACAGCAAGTCTCCGAAAAAGATCAAGGAACTGCTGCAGGAGCGCAAGGTGACCGGAATCGAGCGCAGACTTTGGCCGGTCGTTGTAAGCGGACAGGAGATTGTGTGGGTTCGCGGCTTTCCCACGCCGGCGCGCTTGCGTCCGCGGGAGGGCGCTCACCAGGCTCTGGTGATTCGCGAGTTGGCCATTCGGGAGGACCCCCAGCATGAATAATGAGGTCACAAGACCGCCGCAACTGCGCACGGTGATCTCCGCCGACCAGATCCAGAAGCGGGTGCGGGAGATGGGCCGCCAGATTTCCGATGACTACCGCGGCCAGTCCATCCACCTGCTGGCCCTGCTCGAGAATGGGTTCATCTTCATGGCCGACCTGGTGCGCGCGCTGGAAGTGCCCGTGATCTGCCAGTTCATCAAGCCCAAATATCACCTCCACGAGGAGGATGGCTCGGGCGGCGTACTGGAGATTTTCTTCAGCCACGAGCCCGACATTCGCGGCCAGAACCTGCTCGTGGTCGAGGGTCTGGTGCATTCCGGGATCACTACTGAATTCCTGATGAGCGACCTGAAGGCTCGGGGCGCGGCCTCGGTAAAACTGGCTACGCTGCTGGACCGGCAATCAGCCCGCAGGGTCCAGCTGCAGCCCGACTATTTCGGCTTTTTGGTCGATGAGGCCTTCCTGGTGGGTTACGGGTTAGGTTCGCCCGAACAAACCAACCGGAATCTGCCCTTTATCGGTGCGGCAAGCTGAAGTGACCTTGTGACTTAAGTCATCCGCAGAACACCGACCTTTTTTCCTTTGGAACAGTTAGAATACAAGTTTACAACTTGTCCAATCCTAAACCTCGGCCGGGGCATCTAATTTAGGTGCAGGAGCAGCCACTGGTTCGGGTTTTGGCATGCGGCGTGATTTTCTCAGGAGTCTTCGGTGAATTCTACGGTTAAGACGGTGGTTTTCTGGTTGGTCATCGTGCTTTCAGCGTTCCTGCTGTGGCAGGTGATGAAAGCCGGGAGCGCGGGACAAAAAGACACGGAAGTCACCTTTTCAAAATTCCTGACGGACGTGGACCAGGGCAACGTAAAAGAGGTCACCATCACGGGCCAGGAAGTGCGCGGCAAGTATCGCAACGACAATTCCGCGTTTCACACCACCGCCCCGTCCAACTATCCCGACATGATCAAGACGCTGCGTGACAAGGACGTCTCCATGACGGTCCGCGATATCACGAGCGGCAGTTGGCCTCTGCAGTTGCTGGGAACCTGGGCCCCCCTGATCCTGCTCGCGGCTCTGTGGTTCTTCATGATCCGGCAGATGCAGACCGGCGGCAACAAGGCGTTGTCTTTCGGCAAGAGCCGCGCCCGGCTGCTTTCCATGCAGCAAAAGAAGGTCACGTTTAAGGATGTCGCCGGCGTCGATGAAGCCAAGGAAGAGCTGAAAGAGATCATCGAATTCCTGCGCGAGGCGCAAAAATTCCAGAAGCTGGGCGGACGCATTCCCAAAGGCGTACTCCTGGTTGGACCCCCGGGAACGGGCAAGACCCTGCTGGCACGCGCGGTCGCAGGCGAAGCGAACGTTCCGTTCTTCTCCATCTCCGGTTCCGACTTCGTTGAAATGTTTGTAGGCGTGGGTGCCAGCCGGGTTCGCGACCTGTTCGAGCAAGGCTAGAAAAACGCCCCCTGCATCATTTTTATTGACGAGATCGACGCCGTCGGACGCCATCGCGGCGCCGGCCTGGGCGGTGGTCACGACGAGCGTGAGCAGACGCTGAATCAACTCCTGGTGGAAATGGACGGATTCGAGTCCAACGAAGGCGTCATTCTGATGGCCGCCACCAACCGCCCCGACGTTCTCGATCCGGCGCTGCTCCGGCCCGGACGCTTCGATCGCCGGGTGGTCGTGAGCCGTCCCGATGTGCGCGGCCGCGAAGAGATCCTGCGCGTGCACACTCGCAAGATTCCTTTGGCGGACGATGTTGACCTCTCCGTTCTGGCCCGCGGAACCCCGGGCTTCTCGGGCGCCGACTTGGCCAACATGGTGAACGAAGCAGCCCTGGCAGCGGCGCGGCAGAACCGCAAAGCCGTGCTGATGTACGATTTCGAGCTGGCCAAAGACAAAGTCCTCATGGGCGTGGAGCGCAAGTCCATGCTGCTTTCCGACGAGGAAAAGAAAAACACGGCCTATCACGAAGCTGGCCACGCTTTGGTTGCAGCCAAGCTGCCTTTTTCCGATCCGCTGCACAAGGTGACCATCATTCCTCGCGGCATGGCTCTCGGTGTGACCATGCAATTGCCCATCGACGACCGGCACAATTACTACAAGAACTATCTCGAAACCTCGATTGCCATCCTCATGGGCGGCCGTCTGGCGGAAGAGATGTTCCTGGATTCGATGAGCACCGGAGCCGGCAATGACATTGAACGCGCCACCGAACTCGCCCGCAAGATGGTCTGCGAGTGGGGCATGAGTGACCTGGGCCCGCTTACCTTCGGCAAAAAGGAAGAGCAAATCTTCCTGGGCCGTGAAATTGCCCAGCATCGCGATTATAGCGAGGCCACGGCAGTCAAGATCGACGCGGAAGTGCAAAAGCTGGTCAAGCGAGGCTACGACTCCGCCAAGGATCTGCTGTCAGCCAACCGGGACGTGCTGGTCAGAATTGCTCTGGCGCTGATCGAGCGCGAAGTGCTGGATGCCTCTCAGATCAAAATGATCATCGAAGGCCAGGAATTACCGAAGATCGTCCCACCACCCAAGCCCGACGACGGAGTGCAGCAGGTGATCAAGCCTGACCTCCAGCCCGGACGCGCCAAGGGCGGAGAGCGACCGGCGCCAGCATAAAAGGGGCGTCAGGCTTCGGACCTCAGACTTCAGCCAGGAGGGTACGAGTTTCACTCGTGCCGCTCCAGACTTGGATTAGATTGCGGCTCCAGCCGCTGCTGTGTGCTGCCGTCCAGGCTGGACGAGCTATCCTCAGCGCTAAAGCGGCGTCGTTTGCGGCTTTCTTCGGCACGACTGAACTCATGCCCTTCCCAAAGCCCTGCCCGCTGGTTTTTTTCGGCCACCGGCTCGCCCCTACTGGTTCACAGCCTTCATCATTTGCTCCGGATAACGCTGACCGGACGCGGCGCCGTGCGGGAACGCCTCTGCCAATCGTTGCAGATCATCAGCACTAAGCTGCACGTCCAAAGCGGCCACATTTTCCTCGAGATACTTGCGCCGCTTGGTGCCGGGAATCGGCACAATGTCATTGCCCCGCGCCAGCACCCAGGCCAGCGCCAGTTGTGATGGCTTGCAGCCTTTCTCTTTCGCGATCTCTTCCACCTGCCGGACCAGATCCAGATTCTTCTGAAAGTTCTCGCCCTGAAAACGCGGCGAAGCCCGGCGATAATCATCGGGAGCCAGATCTTCGAAACGTTTGAACTGCCCGGTAAGAAATCCTCGACCCAAAGGACTGTACGCAACAAAGCCAATCCCAAGTTCGCGGCAAGTCGTAAGAATTTCGTCCTCCGGATCGCGCGTCCACAGCGAATACTCAGTCTGCAGCGCCGCAATGGGGTGGACTTTCACGGCCCGCTGCATGGTGGTTGCACTGGCTTCGGAAAGGCCGAGATAGCGCACCTTGCCTTCCTTCACCAGATCCGCCATGGCCTGCACCGTGTCCTCAATAGGAGTATTGGGATCGACGCGATGCTGGTAGTAGAGATCAATCGTATCCACGCCCAGCCGCCGCATGCTGCCCTCGCAGGACTTGCGAACGTATTCCGGCTTGCCACTAACGCTGCGGACACTGGGGTTCTTGGGATCGCGCACGATGCCAAACTTGGTGGCGAGCACGACCTGGTCGCGTTTGCCCTTGATCGCCCGTCCCACCAGTTCTTCGTTGATGTACGGACCGTAAACATCCGACGTATCCAGAAAGTTGATACCGAGTTCCAGCGCACGGTCGATCGTGGCGAGAGACTCGGCATCGTCACGTCCACTGTAAAACTCCGACATGCCCATACAACCCAGGCCCAGGGCGGAAACGATGAGGCCGCTACGGCCGAGTTTACGTGTCTTCATAATGATTACTCCAGAAGGGAAGGTGAGAGAGAAGTTGAGAAACAATGCTACACCCATCATAATGCGGGCCTCTCGCAGAGGATTCCCGGACCCGGCACGAAAGTTCCTTATGCACGTTTCAGACCGGTCGTCCGGGGTCGGCACAATTACTTGCTGGCCAACTGCACGGATTGACCGAAACGCTGGGTGGCATAACCCACAATCATTCCCACAATGCCTCCCGGAAGCATGATCTCGAAATAGTAATGTTTGCCCGTCGGGTCCGGCATCGCCGCGACCGCGAACGCCAGCAGCAACCCGATGCCCAGCCCGAAGAGCAGGACAAGCGTCAACGAGTTCACTTTTTCCGCGAAATACCCAATCAGAACGCCCGCAATCAGCCCTTTCAAGGTGGACCCGATCACGATGGTCAACACTTGGGCCCGCACGGCGGGAGTGAACCATGCACTCAGCCCGTCAAATATGCCCAGGATTCCCCCAACAGCAACCCCAGCACGACCTTGTTCATATGCTCTCCTTGCAGGCAAGTTGCCCCCCACCGTCTTATTCAACGTTGCGTCGAAATCCTTTAGTCCGCAGGACACGCCTCTTGAAGACTGGTGAAACTTATCGGCCACGAAATGGAGGGGCACGACTTTCAGTGGTGCCGCCGAGTCGTCCAAAATCTGGTTGCGCTTTAGCGCCTGAGGTCGGCTGTTCGCGCCTGCTCGGGTGTTTTCAGCTGTACCGTAGGCCTGGGGTGGCATTAGCGTCCCTATGCGACGATCAGCAGAATCCAGGCGCTGTTTCTGACTATCCATCGCCACCATCGCGCCAGCGGGCCTTCGGGATACGCACTCACAGGCAATCCGTCCAGAAACTTGCCAATTCCTCCACTGATCCGTACCTCTGTTGTGCATCTTCCGCCGTCGCTTTACCTCGATGTCATAAAACTCAAGCAGACGAAAGTGCAGCTGCTTACCGCGCTGTTCGCATTCCTGGCGCAAGGTCTCCAGGGAAAGGGTGAAAACGCTGCGCACCCACTCGCGCTCGAAAAAATCTTCCAACGACTCCGGCGAAGGAATCTTGATATGCTGCAACTCGCCTTCGGCTGATTCGAAATCGAGCGGAAGAAACGGCACCGCTCCACCCCGCTTCAAACGTCGCGCAGCTTTGTCCTCATGGGCAATCAGATGGTCTATGCACACTCGAAGAAAAGTCCGCAGGCGGGCCCGATGTGGGTCGTACGTGGCGAGCAAGTCCCTTTCCAGAAGATGAAAGAAGAAATCCTGAGTCAGATCCCTGGCGTGCTCGTTGTCCTTGTCCCAGCGCAGGCGAATGTATTTGTAAACCGGCTTCCAGTAAGCGGCCATCAGGACCTCAAGCGCACGCCGCCGTTCTTCCGGCGCAGCGCTCCGCGCGGCTACGATGAGTGACCAGCGGGTGGCTGGAAATTGGCCCTGACCACTCAGATTGCCGTCGTCCCGCATAGATTGCGAAAAGGAGTGTACGACGCAGAACGCGATGAACAAGACAAGGCACGGGCCAGTGTCAGTTTGCCCCAGCCCGTGGGGACAGCCGCGCCGGCTGTCCGGAGCAGCACACTTCGCGATTCTCGTGGGCCTCGCAAGAAAGTTCTGCTGGAAATTCGTCGCAGCTCTCGATCCCATATTTCGCTTGTGGAAATTTTTGCGCCTGATTCGTGCCTTTGCCCTGATCCGCGACGATGTTGCCACGCCCATCATCGCTCCTGGTGCGAGTCTTAGCGCATTTTCCAGTTTCGCGGCGCACTCAGAAATTGACACCGAACAATTTTAGAATTGCACAAAAATTTGGGATTGACCGCACTGCAGATCACGCGTAGATTCTGTTTCACCTTCACAGAAAATCCAGCTGAGTAAACTTGCGTTCTTGCTGACAACCAATTCAAGAAATATTCCCTCCCCCCAAGGGTGGAATAAAGTGACGAAAGTAGAAAACGAATGGCAAGTGTATCGCACGCGATTTCTGATTCGGGCCAGGCAACTCGCCGGGCCCCTGGAGTTCCGGGATGCACTCGGACGTGAACATCGTGGACAAAGAGGCGACTATCTTGTGGAGTCCTCAGACGGCACGCAGAGAATCGCGCCCCGTGAAATTTTTGAGGATGTCTACGTAGCTATGGGTCCCGCCGTTAAGAAGTGGCCCCTGCTGAACAGACGAAACTTTTCCCTTTCAGATCTGAAGCGCCGGACCTCGGCCCGAGCCGAGATGCTGGCGTGAGCGGCCCGGAAATTTTGGACCGCGACCTGGCAGGCCACGGAAAACCTCGAACAATGGCAAAGCCGGGGTGGCACGTCTCCAACGTGCCACCGAAATTTTCGGTAGAACCCGGCTTGTGGAAAAGCAGGGGGCGAGGGGCAGCATCCCACTTGTTAAGACTGAGATACAATATATGGGGATACCCTCTTGACAGCCCCAACATACGGGCGTACTGTTTGCATCCCATAAGGGCTTCAAGCGCGTTCGAAACGTAGGTTAGACGATGCTGGGCAAGTGCAAGAAAACACAGGGTCGGTGCTCAGGTTAGAGGTGACCTCGCGCCGTCTTAAGGGTGTGTCACCCGTTCTTGGGCGGGTTTGCGGTGCGGTGGCCGTTCCCTCGTTCGTTCGCTGAACTCCTCCCGAGGGAGCGACGACAGTTGACAAGACAGGCTGTGGAAAATGCCTCGAACAGAGGGCTCGCAACCCCTTTCTTCGAGGCCAGGAATTGAGCATTGGGATGGAAGGTCTGGAGCGCATGGTCAGCGAGTCGTTCGCACGGCATGGAGTGGAACCGGCGTTCGACTATCGCCGCGTGGAGTGGTCCCGGTGGTTCCGTTGCGCAGATAGCTTCAGCCTGGTGCTAAAGTCCAGCAAGCCGGGCGTGTTTGCCCTGGGTGAAGAAATCGTAGCTCCTGGCGCGGTCCCGGCGACGGGCGGGAGGCGCATGCTGGCCCTGTTCCAGATCTCCGAAACAGATGATTTAGGAATGGCTCTCGGCCGGCTGTTTCTGCCCGGCAGTCCGGAGCGCGAGCGCCTGGCCGCCGGCCGCTGCTTGGCACGCTATGCAGTGATTGAGGACGCAACCCAACGTCAAGCCGCCTATGCCGCGTTGCAGCGATGGCAGTCTTTTTGGGCCTCCGGAATCTCAGAGAATACCGAGCCGGGAACAGAGAACTAGAAACTAAGAACTGGTTTTTTAAACGGATTTGATTTTGCGCGATACTGGAAAATTAGAAATCGATCAGGAATCAGTTAGAAGAGCTACAGAATCCAAAGGAAAGAAGAAACAGAAATGGCAGAGGCAAAAGCAGGAGCCCCCACCACCGAGATCAGCGCGGCCCCGGTAAACATCGCCCCCCCCAGCAAGAA
>CATPBJ010000206.1 GCA_955652395.1 uncultured Terriglobales bacterium
ACCGTCTCCTTCACATTGCCCGGTGGTAGGGCTACGTCGACGGTGACGTCCGTGGCGACTTCGACCTGAACGTTCGGGCGTTCGACCACCTTGAAGCCATCGGCTTCCGCACGCACGACATAGACGCTCGGACTAAGGCTGGGGACAATGTAGGCGCCCGATTCGTCGGTGGTCACCATTCGCCGGGTGGCCCTCTGAACATCGGTCACAGTCACAGTAGCGCCCGCCAGAGCAGCGCCCGATTGGTCCTGGACGGTCCCGAGAATACGGCCGGTGGTGGTTTGGGAAAAGACAGGTGCGGTGGCAAATACCAGGCAGGCGAAGCCCAAAAGAATGCCTTTCGTCCCGGAACGCATTCGCGAACCTCCAGAGAGAGGGAACTATTGGTCCGACAGCTGTACCATCGCATTAGCAGCTGTGTCAAGATACAAGGTTGGTGCATTTGAACTGAAATGCTTGCCCAGTGGTATTGTGGTCCGACCAATTCGGTTCGTTCCTACGCCTTGATCCTGATTGATCTTGCGGTAATCTTCGGAAGCAACCCGGAAAGGACCGCCCGACCACGATGGCCATCGCAACCACAAACCTGCACCTGGGGAGTTGGTGAAGAGCCTCGACGCGCTTTCGCCGGAGCAGATTGAAAGAAAGCTTCGGCTGGCAACATCAGCGTTCCAGACACATCTCCGAACGCGGTTTGCCAACCGCGTACGCATGATGCTTTGTGCCGCTGAGATCCTCGAAAAGGAAAAGGACGAATACACGCGCCTGATGACCTTGGAGGTGGGAAAAACGCTTCGGTCTGCCGCCGCGGAAGCGGTGAAATGCGCGAGCAGGTGCCGCTACGATGCCGAGTATGAGAGCTCGCAGTGAATGGGATCCGGGGATTGGTGAACATAAAAACTGTGTGTCTGGAGCAGGACCGAAGGTCTCTTAGGAGTCTCCTCTCCCTCGTCTTTCAGGTGGTATCCGACGAAAGCAGCATTCCCAGGAAGACTTGATAATTGAATGGTGTTTGGTATAGTGGCCAGACCATTGACCAACGTAAGCCGAGTGGCGTGAGGTTTGTGAGGATCTATGAGGGATGGAACCGTCGATTCGTCGGGTGCCAAACCCGTGTACCGTGCCGTGAGGGTCTCGCGCTTATACGAACAGATTGTGCAGCAAGTGGAAGAGTCCATTCAAAAGGGTCAACTGAAACCTGGCGATCAACTGCCGGCGGAACGTGATCTGGCTCAGAGTTTCGGGGTGAGCCGCACTGCGGTCCGGGAAGCGGTCAAGACGCTCCGTGAGAAGGGTTTGGTCGAGGCTTATTCAGGGCGTGGGACATTCGTGACCAATGGGACTTCGCACGCCATTCGGCAGTCACTCGACCTGATGATCGGCTTCGGCCAGCAGGAGGGGTCCACTCATCTGGCCGGATTGCGCCAGATCCTCGAGCCGGAAATCGCGGCCTTCGCCGCTTTACGCATTGAGGAACAACTGCTCGCCACAATGCGAGAAGCCGTCGACGTGATGGACCGCAGCCTTCACCATCCTGAGGCCTACATTGAGGCCGACCTTGACTTTCACCTGGCTCTGGCCGAAGCCATCGAGAACCCCTTGATTCTTTCTTTACTGGACTCGATCGTTGGTTTGCTGCGCGAACAGCGCAGCCGGATCTTCGCGGTGGATGGGGGCCCGGAGCGGGGCCAGTTCCATCACAAGCAAATCTTACAGGCAATCGAGCGACGCGATCGGGATGCCGCCCGCGAAGCGATGCGGGCTCACCTCGAGCAGGTCCGTGAGGACTCATCTTCCGCGGCAGCAACTGCCGCGCAGTCCAAGCTGACCTCTAAGTTCAATCGGAGCGATGGATGAACCTCGGATTTGTAGGCCTCGGTGTGATGGGCGGTAACATGGTTAGCCGCCTACTCGAAAAAGGCTACACCGTCACCGGATACAATCGGACGCGTTCCAAAGCTCAGGGGTTGATCGACCGCGGCATGCGGTTTGTGGAATCCCCCAGGGCGGTAGCAGAAGCGTCGGACGTAACCTTCACCATGGTGACCAACGCTGTAGCGCTTTCGGCGGTCACCGACGGGCCCGATGGGTTGCTCGCGGGAATTACCGCCGGCAGGTTCCATATCGACATGAGCACCGTGAGTCCGGAAGTCAGCCGAGCGCTGGCCGCCAAGGTTCGTGAAAAAGGCGCGGACATGATCGACGCGCCGGTTTCTGGCAGCGTCATCACGCTGCAACAGGGCAAGCTCTCAGTCATGGTGGGCGGACGCAAAGAGACTTTCGAGCGATTGAAACCATTGCTTCTTGATATCGGACCCAAGGTGACGCACGTCGGAGACAACGGGCTGGCGCTGGCCATGAAAATCGCTGTAAACCTAAGCTTGGCGGTGCAGATGCTGGCTTTCTCGGAGGGCGTGTTGCTCGCGGAAAAGAGCGGCATTGCGCGGGAAGTCGCAGTGGACGTTCTGGTCCACAGCGCCGTTGCTTCGCCCATGATTCAGTACCGAGGTCCTTTCGTCCTGCAGCAGCCGGAAGAAGCCTGGTTCGACGTCAACATGATGCAGAAAGACATGCTCCTCGCGTTGGATCTGGGCCGCAAGCTGAATGTACCCGTCCCCACCACGGCGGTTACCAATGAATTCTTAACCGCCGCGCGTGGCATGGGCTGGCAGAAGCTTGATTTTGCCGTGGTGTTCAACGTTCTGGCGCGCATGGCAGGCGTCCATAAATGACAACCGCAGCGCTGCCCAAGGGATTTCTCAAGAGGTGGACCTATGGCTCCGGATGTAAGTTGTGGATCGGCGAACCAAGTTGCCGCTCGATGAGAAGACTCTGATCGACTCGGCGAAGAAAACATCGAGAGCCATCGTGCTCGATGAGGGCTATGAAAGGTATGGCGTCAAGGCAGAACTTGCCTCGGTGATTTCAATAGGCGCATTCTACAATTTGGACGCGCCCGTGAAGCGCATGGGGGCGATGCATGTTCCGATTCCTTTCTCGCCCCCGCTGGAAGACGCAACCTGCCGACTGAGCATACCGTGTTTGAGGCTGCCCGGGCACTATGTGGCCGATCCTAGTCCGGGCCACTCAGAGAATCAGGTCTAAGGAGAAATTTATGGCTCTGCCAACCTACGGAACGATGGCGGTGGATTGGGAAAACCGCGTAGACTTCGACCGTCTGCGCCACGAACGCCTGGCCCGAGCCAAAGATCTTCTGGCCAAGTCGGAGATGGGAGCCCTGCTTTGCTTCGACATGAACAACGTGCGCTATCTGACGGCTACCCACATCGGCACTTGGGCGCAGGACAAGGCCAACCGTTTTACTCTCCTTCCTCAAAACGACGAACCGATACTGTGGGACTTCGGATCGGCGGCACGGCACCATCAACTGCATTGTCCTTGGCTGGGGGAACGCTCGCGTCCCGGAATCTCCATGCTGCGCGGCGCCATGACGCCGGAGATGGGACGTGCCGAAGATGTCGCAAAGAAGATTCGCATCGAGCTCGAGATGCGTGGACTGCACAAAGAGCCGGTTGGCATTGACATCATCGAACTGCCTGTCCTGTTTGCTCTACGGAAAGAAGGGATCAAGGTGGTGGATGGGCAGGCTCTCATGTCCGAGGCGCGGCTTATCAAGACGCGGGACGAGATCACTCTCCTGAATACCTCGGCCATGATGGTGGACGCTGCCTACGATGAACTTTATCGTGCCATGAAGCCCGGAATGAGTGAAAACCAAGCCGTCGGACTAGTGAGCAAGGTGCTCTACGATCTGGGTTCGGAGTACGTAGAAGCAGTAAACGCGATTTCAGGTGAGCGGTGCAGTCCACACCCGCATGTCTTTTCTGATCGTGTGTTGCGTCCGGGTGATCCGGTGTACTACGACATTCTCCATTCCTACATGGGATACCGCACCTGCTACTACCGCTGCTTCACGATCGGCTATGCGTCGCACGCGATGAACGACGCATACAAGCGGTGCCGCGAGTATCTCGATGCGGCCATCGAACTCGTGCGTCCGGGGCGAAAGACGGCGGAGATCGCTGCTGTATGGCCCAAGGCGCTGGAATTCGGCTTCCCTGATGAGGAAGCATCCTTCGCTCTGCAGTATGGACATGGGATCGGCCTGGCGATCTGGGAAAAGCCCGTGATTAGCCGTTTGGTATCGTTCGAGCACCCCACTGAAATCAAGCCTGGCATGGTATTCGCGCTCGAGACTTTCTGGCCCTCGACCGACGGCTGGAGCGCGGCGCGCATCGAGGAAGAAATCGTTGTCACCGAAACTGGCCACGAGGTTATCACGCGCTTTCCGGCCGAGGAATTGCTGGTTGCAGGAAGGCACTACTTCACGGTTAACGGGCCGTTGCCTGCTCTGCGGGAGAGTGAATCCGCACCGAGCCGGCGCGTGCGCGAAATGATCGAAGCCAGTTCCAAGCACGAGCGAGTTGGAGTGGGCGACTAGACTGCAGATCGGGTTACCTCGAATCGGATTATGGCGATCCGTGTTGCCATGCCCGCTCTCAAAATGGCCCAGGAGACTGGCAAGGTGATTTCCTGGCTGAAACGAGAACGCGAGACCGTCGCCAGGGGCGAATTCCTCCTCGAGATCGAAACCGACAAAGCGGTGACGGAAGTTGAGTCGCCCGGTAAGGGTATTCTTGGCGCGGTCAAGTCGGGAGCGGGCGCCGAAGTGCCGGTCGGTCAAACCCATCGTCTGGGGAAATTGCGGTGCAGCGCCGCGCTCTTACCGATCGGGCGCGTACCGGCAACCTTCGCCCACAAGATGTAAGCGGCGGGAACGTTTAACATCAGCAACCTAGGCATGTTCGGCGTGGACCCATTCAGCGCGGTTATTACACCGCCCCAGGCCGCCATTCTTGCACCGAATGAACAGAGACCGCAGAATCGACCCTCCCCGCGCCGTCAACATCGAGGACCTGCGCCGACTGGCGCGCAAGCGACTACCCAGAGTAGTTTTCGAATTTATAGATGGCGCCGCCGAAGACGAGTTGACATTGGCAGCAAACCGGGCAGCGTTCGAGGTCCTCACTTTTCGACCACGCCAGGCAGTGGCTCTGCCCCAGTGCGACTTGCGAACCACACTCTTGGGATGTGACATTTCTCTTCCTGTCTTGCTGGCCCCAGTGGGCTCCGCGCGCGTGATGCATCATGAAGGTGAAATTGGCATCGCCCGAGCCGCCGGTGCGGCGGGCACCACATATATTCTTCCCACCACCTCAGGACATCGGCTGGAAGACGTCAAGGCCGCTTCCTCGGGCCCGCTTTGGTATCAACTGTACCTCATAGGAGGCCGCGAAGCCGCCGAGGCGGCACTCGCTCGCGCGTCGAGTGCGAGGTTTTCTGCTTTGGTCCTTACCATTGATACGCCGGTGGCAGGTATGCGCGAGCGGGATTTCCGGAACGGACTGAAAGAGTTGGCAGGTCGTAATCCGCTCGCTAAGATTCCATTCTTGCCGCAGTTGCTGGCGCGTCCTCGCTGGCTTGTGAATCTCCTTCTCGATGGCGGTGCACCGATGCTGCCGAACGTCATCGTTCCCGGGAAAGGGCCGCTGCCTCTCCTTGACGTCGGCGCAGCTTTGGCACAGTCGGCGGTGACGTGGGAGGATTTTCGCTGGATCCGGCAAGTTTGGCGTGGGCCCGTTGTCGTCAAGGGTGTTCTGACTGGCGACGATGCCCGGCGAGCGGTGGATCACGGGGCCGTGGCCGTGGTGGTCTCGAATCATGGTGGACGGCAACTCGACGGCGCTCCTGCGTCTTTGCACGTTCTCCCCGAAGTCGTAGACGCGGTTGGAAGTCAAATCGAGGTGCTCATGGACGGAGGCATCCGCCGCGGTGCCGACGTTGTCAAAGCAATCTGCCTTGGCGCTCGCGCGGTTCTGATTGGACGCGCCTACGCGTATGGTCTTGCTGCCGCGGGTACGGCCGGTGTTGCACGAGCGCTGGAAATGTTGCGCGCCGACCTGGAGCGAACTCTGCGGCTTCTCGGCTGCCCGTCCGTTGCGGGGCTGGACCGCTCTTATCTAAATGTTCGACAGGAATAGATGACGGCGGGGCGGAGACATCCTCTTCGCTTCTCGATGAGAACTTTGGCAGACCGAATGGCCGGAGTGTTAGAGCTGCCGGCGAGGCTAGAGCGATTTTGAGAAAGCCTTGACCCTCAAAGGAGTGTTTTGATAAAGGCAGTAGGAGGAGAAGCGTTGGTGGCTTGGATTTGAGCTTCCCAACTACTGCGAAGGCGCAGGCTAAAGAGCAGAAGGCTCGAAATGGATCAAAAGTCCCTCGCCAGATTCAGAAAAACGTTGGAGGCTCGCCACCGTGAGCTCCGTGTCGGCGTAGCCAAAACCCAAAAGGAAATGTTGACGGCGCAGCACGACTACGGTAAGGACGAGGGCGATCGCGCAAACACCTCTCTGGCGAAAGAAATGCAACTCGGGCACAAATCTCGCGACCGAGCGCTACTTGGTGCAGTTGATGCGGCGCTCAAGCGAATCAGCGAAGGCACGTTCGGTAAGTGCCTCAATTGCGGACAGGAAATCAACACAAAGCGCCTCGAAGCCATTCCTTGGGTGCGCTATTGCATCACATGCCAGGAATTGATTGACCGTACACCGTAAAGAGTCATGGGGAGCTGTGATGTTTTGTGGAGCTCAATCGCCCCCCGAATCTCCCACTGGCCACGCCAGCTTCGTCACGGGTAGTGAAAATACGCAGGTCCCGGCGTGAGTAGTTTGACATTTCCTCATAGAAATTCTTGGGAAGGCTTTGTGTCCCTATCAAGGCCGACTTTTTTACAAAAGGCTTGTCGAAGACTGCGGTTTCCTTTATGGCTCGAAGGGCATCCTGGTCAAACGCTGCTCCAGTGAAATCTGTGAGCACTAGGACTGACCCGCGCGGATGCGCGGTCGCATAGTCGGGCACCGCGCGAGCAATCTTCTCGACTTCACGGGCCGGACAGGTTGAAAGGTCAACCACAAGAATTTTCTTTACCCTGATGATCGATGAAGTGGATACGTTCAAACATGACAAACCTTGCTAAATGGGTGGATTCTTCCGGCGCTGAGTTTGTTTTTCATTCCGACGCTGGAACGTAAACGCGGTCGGCAGCCACAAGTTCCGCATTAGGTACTTCCGTGCGAAGTTTGACGCCTTGCATTCCAGCCTTCTTGACCGGCTTGGCCTGGAATGTCAGAAGGTACTGGTGAAGTAACCGGCGGCCCAAGTCATCCAAGTACGGGGAGAACGACACGGGAGCTTCCGAACCCAGATAAAAAGATTCGCCCCCAGTTTCGTCTGAAAGCTGGGAGAGATAGTTCTGGCCCCAGTTGATACGCCAGAAGGTATGGCCGAAGTGGCCCTCTCCCGGGGTGTAGATTGAGAATATGACTATGCCCGCTCGCTGTGCTTGCTCCACCGCCTCATCGACGTAAGGGTCAGAGGCTCCGCCCGGCCCATAACGATCGATCCCGTCCGAAATCATCAAGATCTCTCGGCGCACTGGAACCCCAGGCCAGCGCTTGATCAGGTCAGTGACCGAAAAATAAGGACTGGCATTCACACCAGCAAATCCAAGTGGCAGCCGCAGAGTTTTGGCCGCCTTGCCATGGTCATCTGTAAGGTTCTGCACGATGTCGACGGTGCCGTTGCGCATGTAACCGACGCCGACCCTTGTCGTGGCGGACTGTGAATTGATGAATCGGCGAAGATCCTCGAGCTGAGAACCTAGGCTGGTGTCGGAAGCATCGTCAAGCAAGAGGAACAGCTCGAGTTCGGCATGATCTCCTTGCAGGGGAAGCCAATCAGTCGTCTTGACACGATCACGACCCTGATAAACCATCACGTCTTCCTTCTGGATGACGGGCACGTCGGCGCCATGCCGGGCTTCTGCTGTTACTACCATATGCACTGGAATTCCGGTTGCTGGCGACTGCTGGCCCGCAAGCAGGCTGGGGGCGGCCAGGATAACGCCGATTACTAGGAGCGCCTTAAGTCTGAAGCGGCTTCTGTCCATAACGAACCTCAAGGACCCGGTGGCGTCCTAATTTGGCTTGGGTTGGTTTTGGCTGGGTGTGCCCAAGCCGACGACCCTGTACGACGCTTTTTTTGCCTCGGCCGGAAGATAAACCTTTTCCTTTTCGATGCGGAAATCAACATCTTGGCCGATTGCCAAGGACTGCTTGCGGTTTCCTTGAAGGTCGTAAAAGTGCACTCCGCAATCTACGTGATAGACCCATCTTTTAAGGGTGCCAGTAACGCCCGCGCTACCAACAGCTTCACCGGCAAGCCGCGCAGAAATGACCTTGCCGTGTTCAGAAAACGGCTTACCCTTCGGTGCATCCTGGGCGATCGCTGCGATCGCGATCACCAGCAAAGGTATGCAACAGGCAATGGATGTCTTCATATCAGGCGTCCCTCCGCAGATTTTTCGTGGGATCCTAGGATGGGCCTGCTCGGGTCGATGGGGGAAGGAACGTTCAGCTTCTCCGAGCTAGCTCAGTCTGTTCCTACACAAGGTGATTGTCAATCTGCCAGTAGCGCCCGCAAAAGAAGTCGGAATGGGCCATGGTCTCAGGCTCAAGCGTGTGCGGTCACCTGAGATCTCCCAAAAGCTCTGAATCAGCTCTGCCTGTTTCGCGTCGATTTTCATTTTGTTGCCTCCTGGAAGTCAGCATAGGTCGGGATCCCGACGTAGTGATGATAAAGTCTGTAAACGCGCCCTGTGCGCGGTTCCCGAAGGCTACCGGATCACGATACCTGAGCATAAGGTGCAGTAACCGTCAACTCCACTGAGCAATGTTCCTTGACATTGCTTTCTTGGACTTAAAGAATGTCTGTGTCCGATACCGTACAGAGGTGCAGTATGTCAAACTCCTCTCATGTCTTGTCTCCCGCCGATCTTCGTCTCCATGCCATCCGACAACGATGCCAACTGATACTTACCTATGCTGAAGCCGCTGAGCAAACTTTTCAAACGGCTGAGGCCGCACTGAAAACTGCCCAGCAAGCTTCTGCACTGACACAAAAGATGATTACTAAGGTAAAGGAGATTGACACGATTCTATCCTCACCGATCGATGATCGTGACTTTGTCATCGAGGTCGCAGCGGACCTTATTTCGATTCCGCCGGCCGCGCGCGTATCAACCCGGGTCCACGAAGCGAACCGACCCCATGAGATGTCTGTGACACCGCTGCCGCAGAGATCCGGTCAGCAGGGCCGGTAATAGTTCTGTTATCGAAACGGCATTGCAAGGCCAGGGTCTAACGCTCGGCTTGCACGGGCTTGGGTGCCTCGGTTGCGTCACAACTCACGTCACAAACTTTTCTTCTCGAGTTTAAGCCTATCGCCAGGGGAGTGACATTTTCTGCATGGATCCCGTCTACCGGAAACCGGGGTACAAAATCTGGATCGACCTGCTTGGAGGGGAGGCGTGGCTGGACCACCTGGCTCGTCTACCACTGGTTGCAAGGACCACGTACTACTTGGGCTGGCTCACCGCGATCCTCGCGGCACGATGCACGGCGCTAAAATCGCGACCTTGCTGAGCGCATCGCCGCGTAATGCCCTCGAGGCCAGTTTTCTGTTGTAAATAACGGAAAGACCTATCTGCGCCGAGGGCGCTTTACCGATACCTGGATCAGCGAGAACGGGACTTGGCGGTGTGTGGCGAGCCAGTCGACCCTGATCAGCCACTAAGAGACTTTTATTGCTTGGAAAGGACGGTCGAAGTACTGCCGTTGTCAGTTCGCGTTGCTATCCGGTTCTGAAGATGATTGTGAGTGGCACAGTCGCAGCCGTAATGGAGTATTATTTTGGCCGACGAAAGCATTCATCGAGCCAGCTATGCCTCGCAGACGCTGAAATCCGACCTGGTTTAGTGGGCAGCGGTTACACTGCGCTCCTCTGTCGCCTAAGGTAGCTAAATAGCCGTTTGATCTCACTAGGTGACGGGACTCCTTAAGCAACCAGTGGAACGGACTTGCAGAAGATGTCGAAGCCCACCGGTTTGCATCTGATGGAGTGTTCCGGCAATGTGCGCTACGCGCACTTCGGTATGCTCAACGTTGCCGATTGGGCGGGCGCGCGAGTGTCTGATATTCTCGACTCAATCAAAATTGAAAAAGGTGCGAGCCACGTACTGATCTCGGGCTTCGATCGTTACCCGTCCGCTTCCGACACATCCTCGCCGGGAGCGAGTTGGATATTCACCGTCAACGAACTTAAATCGTCAAAGGCTTTTTTCGCAACCCAAATGAATGGAGCTCCCTTACCGAAAGACCATGGCGCTCCAGTTCGCCTCGTGTGCCCGGCTGGTACGGGTGGCACATGCATTAAGTGGGTCGATGAAATCCAGCTATTGGGCGAGGATATTCCTACCACTTCTCAGATGCGAGAATTCGCATCCCGCACGATGCAGCAGGGCGTTTCAGAGCTGGCGAGAGACTACCGCCGCGCTTTCATTGAACAGGCTGCGATGCCAATCCGGGTGGAGAAATGGCTCGTCGCCGGAAAAACCAAATACCGCGTTGTTGGCATTGCTTGGGGGGGAGCCATCTTGTGAGTGGCCTGGAGATAAGATTTAATTCGGGTGAGGATTTCGTCCCGGTCGAAAATTTTGAGCAGACTGCCAACGACCCGTGGAGTTTCTGGACCCATCCTTGGACGCCGATAAAGCCCGGGACGTATTTTGTCCAGCTCAGAGCGAAGGATATTTCGGTTCCAGCCAGGCGTTTGGACGCTGGCTACTATATTCGATCTGTTGCGATCACGGAAATCTGAACCTGTTCCAACTCCACGCCGTGACGCTCCTGCTCGTTGGAATCACTTGGACACTTTGAGCATCACTACACCATGTTTTGCCACGTCCGCCGCGTACGAGTTCTGCACCGTACCCAAATCCGCACGCTTAAACAGATCGCGTAACTTAGCGGGTCCAGTGACGCCCAGTGATTTCAGGTCCAGTGTGATCGTCAAATCTGATTCGCCGCGGTTGAACAGGACCACGGCTTGACTCTGATCGGCGAGCTGTTTCACCCAGATCTCCAGTGGACCTTCTTGCCAAATCCGGTGGCCTTGTATGCCTTTAGGGTCCTGATCAACCGCAATGACTTCGGCATTCATGAGCATCTCGCTGGTCCTGGGATTCATGCTCCGTAAGTCATTTCCAGCCAGCAACGGCGCAGCGAGCAAAGCCCACAGGGCCATGTGAGTCTCG
>CATPBJ010000207.1 GCA_955652395.1 uncultured Terriglobales bacterium
CGCGCACACGCGGAACATTTCTTTCCATTTCCTCGTCCCCAACCTTGCTGGCAACCGCCACGCAATTGCTTCGAAGTCGTGCCGGGCCCGTCGAATCTTTTGTTACTCCGGGGGCACTCTTAACGGCAGCTGATGTAGGTCCACCGTGGCTGGAATATCGAGAACCCCCGGGGTGCACGCGGAAGACCCTGGGTGAGTGGCAAGGTTGTCGGCCACGCCGGCAACTTCCAGCGGGCACAACACGTTCCTCTGACGAAATTCCCTCCCCCCCCAACAGATCAACTCAAAAAGTTGGGCTTTGGTAACAGCCTTTAGCTAGACTCTCCGCTGCGGCGGTGATCATCGGGCCTTCGACCCAAAAAAGCCCATTCGCAAGACGAATGGGCTCCCCTTGCTCAAGCTGACAGAGCTGATAGCTGACGGCTGCTTTACTCCACCGTCACCGACTTCGCCAGATTCCTGGGCTGATCCACGTCGCAACCGCGGCGCACCGCGATGTGATACGCCAACAACTGCAGCGGAACGATTTCCAGAATGGGCAGCAACTCTTCCGGTGCCGGCGGAACGTACAACACGTGGTCGGCGGCTTCCTTGATGTCTTCATCGCCTTCCGTGGCCAGCGCAATGATCATTCCGGAACGGGCCTTCACCTCTTTGAGATTCGAGCAGGTTTTTTCGTAGCGGGTCATCGACAGAACGTCCTTGGGGTCGCGCGTGGCAATGATCACGACCGGCAAGTTCTCGTCGATCAGCGCGTTGGGACCGTGCTTCATCTCTCCTGCGGGATAGCCTTCCGCGTGGATGTATGAAACTTCCTTCAACTTGAGCGCGCCTTCAAGCGCAATCGGATAGTGGATGCCGCGTCCCAGGAACAGGAAGTCCTGGGAGCGCGCGTACTCCTTGGCCAGGTCTTCGCACTCTTCTTCGCGCGTGAGCAGATGTTCCAGCTTGCCGGGGATGCGTGTGAGTTCCTGGATCCCATCTTTGGCCTGATCCGCATTCATCGTGCCGCGCTGCTGGGCCAGATAAAGAGCAAACAGGTACAGTGCAGTAAGCTGCGCTGTAAACGCCTTGGTGGAGGCCACGCCGATCTCGGGGCCGGCGTGAGTGTAGATGGTTCCGGCCGCCTCGCGCGTGATCATTGAGCCGACTACGTTGCAGATGGCCAGTGTCTTCGAGCCTTTGGCCTTGGCTTCTCGCTGGGCCGCGATCGTGTCCGCAGTTTCGCCGGACTGAGTGATCAACATGGTGAGGGTTTCGGGAGTAATGATGGGGTCGCGATACCGCCACTCGCTGGCATAATCCACCTCAACCGGGATTCGCGCCATGCGCTCGATCATGAACTTACCGGCCTGGGCGGCGTGCCAACTGGTTCCACACGCGGCGATGTTGATTTTCTTCGCCGCTTTGAATTCGGCTTCGGTGATCTCCATCTCATCGAGGAAGACATGGCCGGTTTCCTGCGAAACCCGTCCCAGCGTAGTGTCGCGCACCGAGCGCGGCTGCTCGTAGATTTCCTTGAGCATGAAATGCTTGAAGCCGCCCTTTTCCGCCATGATCGGGTCCCAGGTAACGTGCTGGACCTGGCGAACGACAGGTTGTCCGTTGAAGTCGGTGAGCTGCACTCCCTCCGGCGTAATGACAGCGAGGTCGCCATCGCCGAGGAAGAACAGGTCGCGGGTGTGATAAAGAATCGCGGGAACGTCGCTGGCGACGAAATACTCGTCTTTGCCCAGACCGATTACAGCGGGCGGGCCATTGCGGGCGGCCACGATCTTGTTGGGTTCATCCACCGCGATCACCGCCAGGGCGAACACGCCGCTCAGTTGACCAACGGTCTTGCGGACACACTCTTCGAGCGAGGGGCGATGACCATTCGCGGTCTTCAGAAAATATTTCTCGACCAGGTGGGCGATGACTTCAGTATCGGTTTCGGTGGTGAAGCGATGGCCTTCCTCGACGAGTTTTCTCTTCAGCGAAATGTAATTCTCGATAATCCCGTTGTGCACAACCACGATTCTGCCCGTGCAGTCGCGATGTGGGTGGGCGTTTTCCTCCGTGGGACGGCCGTGGGTGGCCCATCGGGTGTGGCCGATGCCGTAGGTGCCATCAAGCGGCTTGAGCCGGATTACCTCTTCCAGATTGCGCAGCTTGCCTTCCGCCCGGCGAATCTGCAGACCCTCTCCATTGCCGCACACCGCAATTCCGGCGGAATCGTAGCCGCGATATTCCAGCCGTCTAAGTCCCTCGATGATGACCGGTACGACCCGCTTCTTGCCAACGTATCCCACTATGCCGCACATGCGAATGCTCCTATTTTCGGCCGGGGAAACCGAAGAATGTATTTTGTGAGTTAGAAAGTCCGGCCACTACTTCAGAACGCCGACCTCACGTTCTTTAACCCGCCTGCCGCAGCAGGAAAAACTTTGCATCACCGAACCGGGGAATTCGGCTAGTCTTCGAGGGAGAAACGAAACTCTTCAATCACCGGATTGGTCAGGACGTCGCGGGCAATGCGCGTTACTTCCGCCTCGACCTCGCTCCGGTTCAGGCCGCCATCGAGTGTGAGCTCGAAATATTTGCCCTGGCGCACTTCTTCCAACCCCTTACATCCCATTTTCTTAAGCGCGCCCTGGATCGTCTTTCCCTGCGGGTCCAGAACACTCTTCTTAAGCGACACGTATACGTAAGCTTTCATGGGGGATTGCAACTATTATACGTCAGAAATATTCAAACTCAACCAAACCATAGACTTAGCCCAGGCGTGCCAGCCGCTCGTCCAGATCCGAAAGAGCGATTTCAAGCATTTGCCGGTGCCGAGGACTCTGGACCACCTGGAGTTGCTGAAGGACGTGTCGACGGGACAGTTCAATCGCCTCCCGTTCCTGCTTCCAGGCGGCCTCCTCCGGCGTAAGTCGTTGTTTCGATTCGACCTGTGTGCTGGCTGCCGCCTGCTGCTCCTCCACCGACTTACTCTCCCAGCCTCGAGCCATGAGTCGATTATAGACTTCGCCGCAACCAAAATCCGCCCGCAGCGGATGCAGCTAAGTTTTCTCTACGATCCCATAAAGAATGTGATGCGCCTCCACTTCTGGGAGGGAACGGAGCTTGACCCTACCGTAGCGGAAGTGCCGGTTGATGAATCACCGTCCGGGTGGGCTTGGCAAAACCAACAACCACACGTCGTACTTGACCTGGCGGCGGATCCTCGATTCCCACCCGTGCTGGGTACTCTTCGCGACAAAGGGCTGCGGTCCTACTGCTGGTTCCTTTGACCACGGCACAAAAGCGTTTGGCACGCTGGGCCTGGGCAGTTCTCAGACCAATGCTTACGGCGAAAAAGGTGGAGAACGCCCTGACGCCCGAGGTCCTGTTGCGAGAGAAAAAAGATTGCACATGCTGTTGGAGGTGAACACCACTCTGGTTACAAACCCGACTTGCAAAAGTTGTTTCCTGCGATTTCAGGGTTCATCCGCCGGATGATCCGGTATGACTACGCCAGCGTCGCGGTCTACGACGAAGCCGCCCACTCTTTGTCCGTCTATCCGCTGGACTCTCCTCCGACTATGGGACTGGCTGGCATGGACACGACGCTTCCGGTCAAGGACACCCCGGCGGGACACGCGTTGATGGAACGGGAGACCAAGATTTTCACGCGTGAAGACCTGATGGGAATTCAATTTCATCGCGGGAAAAGGTGACCCGCTTGTTAAGCGAACTCAAGAAGAAGGAATTAATTCGTCTGGAAGGCTCGACGTTGGTGATCCGCAACCGAACAGCTCTGGAAGCGCTGGCCGCGTAAAAGGCGTTGGCAGCCCGAACGGCGGCCGTGAGTTTCCATCCGGCCGCCTCCCCCTTGCGGAATTGTAGATTTTAGATTGAAGATCTCGGATTGGGGGCCGACGTCGTTGAACAATCTGCAATCTGAAATCAAAAATCTACAATCCCTTATCTAGAGTCCGAATAGCTCGCGCAGGCGTTTGGTCTGGGCCCGACTGACGGGAATTTCAGTCTGCTTCTTGTCGTCCATTCGCAATTGATAAGAACTCTTGAACCAGGGGACGACTTCCTTGATGCGGTTGATGTTAACCAGGTAGGACCGGTGGGCGCGCCAGAAAAGATTGGGATCGAGACTGTCCAGCAGCTCTTCGAGAGTACGGCAGTTGGACTGGCCCTCGATGCCGTTGGCCCCGCTGGTCACAACCGTGATCACGCCCTCCTCGATGGAAGCGAAGCCGATGTCCTTTTGATTGACCAGGAAGAGACGGCCTGCCGCCTTGATCAGAATCTTGGACGCTTGCGGCTTCTGTGATTCCAACATACGGACCAGCGTTTCCAGTTTGTCCGACGAGGTGTTGCCGGATTCCATTTTGGCGCGTACCTTCTGCACCGACTGGGCTACCCGCTTCTTGTCGAAAGGTTTGAGCAGATAGTCGACGGCATTCACCTCGAACGCCTTCACCGCGTATTGGTCAAATGCGGTGGCAAAAACAATTTTGGGCAGGACTACTTTTTTGTCGAGCAGCTTCTTGATGACGCCGAAGCCATCGAGGCCAGGCATTTGCACGTCGAGAAAGACCAGGTCGGGATTGTATTCGCGGATAAGACTGACGCCTTCGACCCCGTTTTTGCCCTGGGCCACGACGTCGACGTCGCCCACATCTTTCAGCAGGAAGGCAAGTTCGTCACGGGCAAGCTGTTCATCGTCCACGATAACTGCGGACAGGGTCATTCCATCTCCTAGCGGGCGCAATCAAAGTATATCGAGTGGTGGACGAAAGCGCCAACCGGACCGCGGACGTCGAACCTCAGACCCCGGACTTCCTACCTGAGGTCCACCGCGATGTTTATGGGCCGGAGCCTAAGGTCTGACGTCCGCGCTCGGTATCTGGGCCTCGCGCTCATACCTTGCCAGGCAGTAAACTTACGTTTCGATGAATTACATCTATGGGATCAATGCCGTCGCCGAAGCGCTGAAGGCACGCGGGCGATCATTCGAATGGGTCGGAGTGTTGAAAGAACGTCATGACCTGCGCCTGCAGCGCGTAGTGGAGGAATGCCGCCGGAACGGGGTGGCCGTTCGCTTTCTGCCTCGTCCTGAACTCGACCGCATGGCCGGGAACAATGCTCACCAGGGCGTGGTCGCGATTACCTCGGGCAAACAGTACCACGATTTGGATGACGTGGTCGCCGCCAAACGCGGAAAGTATTCACTGCTGGTAGTGCTGGATGGAATAGAGGATCCTCACAATCTGGGTGCGATTCTCCGCACCGCCGATGCCTCAGGCGCCGACGGCGTTGTGATCCCGGAACGTCGCGCCGCGGGGGTGACCGCGACCGTGACTAAGGCGTCCGCCGGCGCCAGTGAGCACCTTCCCATCGCCAAGGTCACAAACATTGCCCGCACCCTGGAAGAACTGAAGGAAAAGAATTTGTGGATCGTCGGGCTGGACGAGCGCGGCACTCAGAGTTACAACGCCCTCGATTACAACATGGATTGCGCCATCGTGCTGGGTTCCGAAGGCAAGGGGGTACATGACCTGGTGGCGAAAAAGTGCGACTTCCTGGTTTCGATTCCCATGCTGGGGAAAGTGCCGTCGCTGAATGTGTCGGTTGCTGCGGGAGTCATGTTGTATGAAATTGTGCGGCAGCGCAGGATAAAGGCTGCGGATGCGAAATGAAGATGAAGTTCCTCCGTGTCCTCCGTGTCCTCTGTGTCCTCAGTGGTCCGCTGATTCAGGCCCATGCCATCGATCGCGAAGCTTTCACCTTCACCAACTACACCCTGGATGTTCGCGTAGAACCTGAGCAACAGCGGCTCGCGGTGCGGGGCAAGATCACGTTGCGGAACGACTCGGCATCGCCCCAAAAAAACCTGGTACTGCAGATCTCCTCCAGCCTGGATTGGAGATCGATCCAATTCGACGGCAAGCCGGCTCAGTTCGTCTCCCAGCCCTACACCTCAGACATCGACCACACCGGCGCGCTTTCGGAAGCGCTCGTGACCTTGCCCAAGCATATCCCGCCAAAAAGCACAGTGGAACTGGAGATTGGGTACGAAGGCGTCATCCCGCTCGATGCGACCCGTCTGACCCGAATCGGTGTGCCCGTGGAAGTGGCCAGGCACAGCGACTGGGACCGGATCGATAAGTCGTTCACTGCCGTGCGTGGCATCGGATACGTGGCCTGGTATCCGCTCGCGACCGAGTCGGCGAATCTGTCCGAAGGGAACAGCGTGTTCGAAGCGGTGGCGAGATGGAAGGCGCGGGAAGAACAGGCGGAGCTAAAGATCGAGCTTACCCATTCGGGTGAAGGTACACCTCCAATATTGTTGTGCAATGGGAAAGGGGGTGCACGTTCGGAAGAAAGGATCGGCAGAGGATTTGGAACCACAACAGAGTGCTGGTTCTACCCTCTTGAACTGACCGTACCCCTTTTCGTAATCGGTCACTATGAAGGGCTGGATAGGCCTCCCGTGAATATCTCCTACCTGCCGAATCACAAACCGGCTGCCCAAGCCTACGCACTGGCTGCGGGGTTGGCGGTCCCGTTTGTGACCGAGTGGTTTGGTACTCTGAAGAAACGAGCCGAAGTCAGAGCCGAAGTTGTGGAGTTGAGCGATTCTGAGGCGGCGTCGTACGAGAGCGGAAGCATGCTGCTCACACCCCTCAACAGTGATTCGAGACTGGCCCAGCTCACCGCGGTGCACCAACTCACGCATACTGCCTTCTACTCTCCACGGTCCTGGATATACGAAGGGCTGGCGCATTTTGCCCAGGCCACATATCGCGAGCAGGAGAGTGGCCGGCAGTCCGCGCTTGACTTCATGGGCCTGCATCGCACCGCGTTGGCGGCAGCGGAAACGGCCTTAGCGGGAGAGCGCAGTCAGAATGCCGGAGCAGGCGAGTCGCTGATCAGCACCAGCATCGAAGATCTCTATCGCAGCAAGGCGCTGTATGTCTGGTGGATGCTGCGCGATATGATCGGCGACGAGGGGCTGAAGAAGGCGCTCGCGGCATATCGTCCGGATGCGGACACCACGCCTTCGTATATGCAGCACCTCATCGAATCGCAAACCAAGAGTGATCTGGGATGGTTTTTCGATGACTGGGTTTATCGCGACCGAGGTCTGCCGGATTTCCATGTTGCGGCGGTCTATCCATGGGAGACTTCCGGGAATGCCCATGTGGTTACGGTCACGGTTGAGAATCTGGGAGATGCCGCGGCTGAGGTGCCGTTGATACTTAAGATGGAAGAAGGACAGGTTACTAAACGGCTCCTGGTACGTGGAAAATCGAAATCCATTATCCGCATCGAGGCTCTTTCCACGCCCCGGGAGATCGTGGTGAACGACGGCAGTGTGCCGGAGAGCGATATGAGCAACAATGTGTACAAGATTGAAGTTCCTGTGAAGAAGAATTGAAGATTTCAGATTTAGGATTTCAGATTCAACAACATCGGTGTCCGCGGTTTTGACAATCTGAAATCTGAAATCAACAATCTAGAATCGCTTTTCCGTGGAGAAAAGACTCTTGGCTTACATCCAGTTTCTCGGGGCGGCCGGCACCGTTACCGGTTCCAAGCACTTGGTCAACACCAGCGCAGACTCGGGCGGAAAAGCCGGGTTTCATCTGCTCATCGATTGCGGCATGTTCCAGGGGGCCAAGGAATGGCGGGAGCGCAACTGGCAGCCCACACCGGTGCCGGCGGCCAGCATTGACGCAGTGGTTCTGACCCACGCGCACCTCGACCACTGCGGCTGGATTCCACGGCTGCTGACAGAAGGATTCCGTGGACCGGTTTATGCCACGCCCTCTACCATTGATCTGTGCGGCATCATCCTTCCAGATTCCGGCCATCTGCAAGAAGAGGATGCCAGGTTTTACAATCGGCACAAGAAGTCGAAGCATGATCCCGCCTTGCCGCTCTACACCCTTGCGGGGGCTCAGGATTCCTTGCAGCATTTCCGTGCGGTGCAGTTTGAAAAAACCACGCCGCTCTCGCTCGAGGTTTCGTTTCGCTTTGTCCCCGCGGCCCACATTCTGGGATCGGCGATGGTCGAACTCACGCTCAACCTGAATGGTCGAGTCAGGAAACTGTTGTTCAGCGGAGACATTGGCCGCATGCGTGATCAGAACAGCGCACCCGGGAAAGTCGTACGTTCGGGACCCACCGAGGGCGAGACTGCCGATATTCTGGTCATGGAGTCGACCTACGGCAACCGGCCGCACCCTACGGACGATCCGAGGCCGAAGTTAGCCGGGATCATCCGCCAGACGGCGCAGCGTGGTGGCAGCGTGATCGTGCCCGCATTTGCCGTCGAACATACCCAGAAATTCCTGTTCATCATCAAAGATCTGATGGAATCCGGACAGATTCCTCGCATTCCGGTGTACTGCGACAGTCCGATGGCGATCAAAGCGGTGGAAGTTTTCCTGAAGCATTCGGAAGAGTGTAGCGACGAGACCTGCCGGTTGATCAAACAATACGGCTCACCCTTGCAGTGGCTGGGTTTCACATTCGCGCTGACATCTGAAGACTCGAAGAAAATCAATGCCACAAACGATCCCTCGATCATCGTTTCCTCGAGCGGCATGGTGACTGGCGGACGGATTCTGCACCACTTGATGCAGCGGCTCCCCGATCCGAGAAATACCGTAATCTTCATCGGATTCCAGGCGCCGGGAACGCGGGGAGCTACGATCAAGAGCGGCGCTCCCGAGGTACGCATCTTCAGCGAGACGGTCCCCATCCGGGCAGAAGTAGAGACGCTTGAACAATTCAGCGATCATGCTGACACACCAGAGTTGCTGGAATGGCTGCGCACCTTTACGCAAAAGCCCGTGACTACCTACCTGGTGCACGGCGAACCCGCCTCGTCCTCCCTGCTTCGCGATACGATGACAAAAGAGTTAGGCTGGAATGTGCAAGTGGCGGAGTGGATGCAGAAAGTCATTGTGTAATTTGGTCATTGTGTAATTTCGTAATTGGACGAGCGGGCTCTTAGTTCCCCATTTACCAAATTACTCAATTGCCCCATGCCTGGAGCCTCTATGACGGAAAGCGAACTGAAAAACTATCTTGAGGCGGCGGAGAAAAGCCCGAAGCAGGTGGCGGCGGCCGTGTCCGGTCTGCCGGAGAAGGTGTTGCGCTACAAGCCGGCTCCGGACAAGTGGTGCATCCACGAGATACTCGGTCATCTCGCCGAGGTGGAGATTGTGTATGCCTACCGCCTGCGGCAGATGCTCGCGGACAAGAAACCGGTGATTGCGCCGATGGACCAGAACGACTGGGCGCGGAACCTCGGTTGCCTGGAGACTCCGCCTGCCGAACTGGTCGCGCTCTACGGGCTGAATCGCCACGCGAACCTGCGATTATTGCAGCGTCTCAAACCGGCGGACCTCGGCAAGTCGGCCTATCACCCTGAGACAAAAAAGGACTTTACCGTGGCCGAGTTGGTCGAAAGCATGGGAACGCACGGGGTGAGCCACCTGGAGCAAATGGAAAGATTGAAGAGGGAAGCGAAGGGCTGACTTCGGACGTCGGACCTCAGACCTCCGACGTCAGACAGCGGCATCAATGGTACGATGTCCGACGTTTGAGGTCCGCCGTCCGAAGTCCGACGCCTGACGTCCGCTCTCTCACATGTGGATGCTCGTAAACTGTACCAGCGCATCCAGTTTTGCAGCTGCTGCGCCGGAATCGATGGACTGTGCCGCCAGGGGCAACGCATCTGCCAAATGTTCGGTTCTGCCGGCTGCGACCAAGGCGGCGGCCGCGTTCAGCAGGACTACGTCCCGGCGAGGGGACTTCTTTCCGGCGAGAATTTCCCGAATGATCGTCGCGTTAGCCTGTGCGTCCCCTCCTGAAATATCTTCGAGCCGGGCCCGCTTGATTCCGAACTCTTCCGGTGTGACCTCGTACGTGCGGACGTTTCCCTCGCGAACTTCGGCGATGCGGGTTGGTCCCGTGATTGTGATTTCATCCAGGCCATCCAGCCCATGGACTACCAGAGCACGAGGGATGCCCAACATGCTGAGCGCCTCAGCCACCTTTTCCACCAGCTCGAGGGAATACACGCCAACTACCTGCGACGAGGCTCGCGCCGGATTGGCGAGGGGACCGAGCAGGTTAAAGATTGTCCGCAGCCGAAGCTCGCGGCGGGCGGGCTGCACGTATTTCATGGCCGAGTGCAAGGCGGGCGCGAACAGAAACACAATGCCGATTTTTTCGAGACACCCAGCCAAGAGTGCGGTGGGCAGACTGATCTTTACACCCAGGGCCTCCATGACGTCGGCCGAGCCGCACTTGGAGCTCAGGCTTCGGTTGCCGTGCTTGGCCACGCGCACACCGGCTCCGGCGACGACCAGCGCGGTGGCGGTGGAGATATTGAAAGTGCCGCGGGCGTCGCCGCCGGTGCCGCAGGTGTCAACCAGTGCATCCCGCCCTGTGCCGCTGACAGCGAGCGTGGAATCCTCGTGAAGAGGCAACGGCTCCGCGGCCGCCCGCATGGCCTCGGCGAAGCCCACGATCTCTTCAACGGTCTCGCCCTTCATGTGCAGGGCGACCAGCAAGGCCGCAATCTGCGAGTTGGTGGCGTTACCCGAGAAAACTTCCGTCATGACGGTGCGCGCTTCTTCGCGAGTGAGTGATTCGCGTTGGTTGGCAATGCGCTGCAGGGCTTCGATGATCATGGGATCGGGTATAAGATTAGCACCGTTTCCGGGCACGGCTTGCAGGTTCAGCCTTAGAGCAGCAGAAGGAAATCAAGCACCTGGACATGGTGTCAGAGACCTCGTGAGTTTGCCCTATCGGTAACGCTTCTATAAAATTGAACGTTGCGAACTGCCCTTAACTGCAAGCCAGGTAGTGCCGATCGGTCTAGTCGGAAATCACTATGAAAATTCATGAGTACCAGGCCAAGGATATTCTGAAGAAGTATGGCGTTTCGGTGCCTCGCGGAGAGATGGTCGAGACCCGGGACGCGGCAGAAGCCGCCGCCAGGAAGCTCTTTGACACCGGAGCCACGGGCGTTGTGGTCAAAGGTCAAATCCATGCCGGCGGACGCGGCAAGGGCGGCGGGGTGAAGATCGCCAAGTCAGTCCAGGAAGCGGCCGAGTTGGCGAGCAAGATTCTCGGCATGACGCTGGTTACGCATCAGACCGGGCCGGAGGGCCGAGTGGTTCGACGACTACTGATCGAAGAAACTCTACCTATTAATAAGGAACTCTATCTGGGAATCGTGATCGATCGCGCCCAGGCGAGGCCGGTGTTTATGGCGTCGGCTGCCGGCGGAATGGAAATCGAACAGGTGGCGGCAGCGAATCCCGCGGCCATCCTCAAAGAATATATCGGTCCGGGGATGGGGCTGGAAGCGTTTCAGGCTCGCAAACTGGCGTTCGCGCTTGGGCTGAAGGCGCAGCAGATCAATCAGGCGGTCCAGTTTATGACCGGCCTGTACAAAGCGTTCGAAGAAACCGATTCTTCGCTGATGGAGATTAACCCGTTTGTCACCTGCACCGATGGCCGCCTATTCGCGCTCGATGCCAAAGTGAATTTCGATGACAATACGATATTCCGGCACCCTGACCTTCGCGACCTGCGGGACGTCACCGAGGAAGATCCGCTGGAGGTCGAGGCTTCAAAGTACAGCTTGAACTACATCAAGCTGGACGGGAATGTGGGCTGCATGGTCAACGGCGCCGGCTTGGCCATGGCGACCATGGACATCATCAAGTACGCGGGCGGAATGCCTGCGAACTTTCTTGATGTGGGCGGGGGTGCCAACGCCGAACAAGTCACGCACGCATTTGAAATCCTGCTCAGCGATAAGAACGTGAAGGCAGTTCTGATCAATATTTTTGGCGGCATTCTGCGGGTGGACACGCTGGCCACCGGTGTGGTCGAAGCGGCGCGGAAGACCCACATCCAGCTTCCGATCGTGCTGCGTCTGGAAGGCACGAACGTTGAGGCGGGGCGAGAGATTCTGAAGCAGTCGGGATTGAATTTTATCGTGGCGGAGACCATGAAGGATGCGGCCGAAAAAGTGGTGGCGGCTGCCAGGGCGGCGTAGCTAGCGACGGCATAGGAGGGGATAGAGGTCCTTCGACCTCCGTATTTCTTTCGCTCCGCGAAAGAAATACTCCGCTCAGGATGACAACATGTTGAAAGCTGAGACGAATTCATGAGCATTCTGGTAAACAAGTCGACGCGGGTGATCGTGCAGGGACTTACCGGGCGGGAAGGCACATTCCACGCCAAGGCGTGCGCGGAGTATGGAACGCAGATCGCCGGTGGAGTAACTCCAGGTAAGGGAGGCACGACGCACGAGGGTTGGCCGATCTTTAATACTGTGCAGGAAGCCGTGGATAGGACTACGGCGGATACTTCCGTGATCTTTGTGCCGCCGCCGTACGCCGCGGATGCCATCATGGAGGCGGCCGATGCCGAGATTGAGCTGATTGTCTGTATTACCGAAGGCATCCCGACGCTGGATATGGTGCGCACCTGGGAGTTTCTGCAAAACCGGCGCTCGCGGCTGATCGGACCTAATTGTCCGGGAATCATTTCGCCGGGACACTGCAAGATTGGAATCATGCCGGCCCGGATCCATAAAGAAGGGTCGGTGGGAATCGTGTCGCGATCGGGCACGCTGACCTACGAAGCCGTGTATCAGCTCACCACCTGGGGGATCGGGCAATCCACCGCCATCGGGATCGGCGGCGATCCCATCATCGGCACACACTTCCTGGATGCGCTCGAGCTATTCAACCGCGATCCTCAGACTGAAGCCGTAGTGATGATCGGGGAGATCGGCGGCAATGCTGAAGAAATCGCGGCGGAGTACGTGAAGACGCATATGAAAAAGCCGGTGGTCGGATTCATCGCGGGACAAACGGCGCCTCCGGGGCGACGCATGGGCCACGCCGGTGCGATCATTTCCGGGGGCAAGGGAACCGCGGCGGAGAAGATCAAAGCCATGGAGGCGGCCGGAATTCGCGTCGCGAAATCGCCGGCTGAGATTGGCGAGACCGTGGCGGCGGTGATGGGAGTGAAGGTTTAGGACCCAGTTGCCAGAATTTAGTTCCCGGTTCTCAGTGCAGCAATAAAAAAGGAACAGCGATCAACGACAAATGAAAACCCTTCAACGCACTCTGACTATCGTTAAGCCTGACGCCGTCCGCAGACACGCAATCGGCGACATCATTGAGCAATTCGAGAAGAATGGTTTCAACATTTTGTGCATGAAGATGCTCGAGATCTCCAAGCATCAGGCGGAGCAGTTTTACGCCGTCCACGCCAGCAGGCCTTTCTTTAATTCACTGACGGACTTCATGTCCAGCGGTCCCATCGTGGCCCTGGCACTGGAAAAAGAAAACGCGGTAGCCGATTTGCGGAAGCTTATGGGCGCCACCAATCCGGCCAATGCCGAAGAGGGCACCATTCGCAAGAAGTGGGCTACGAGCATCGAGAACAATGCCATCCACGGCTCAGATGCGGAGGATACGGCCCGCTTTGAGCTAAGCTTCTTTTTTGCGGGATACGAACTGGCGCAGTAATTCTGCGTTCCAAGCCAGGAGCGAGGAGCAGTTTCATGCCACTCGTCCAAGTCACAATGCTGACCGGCCGCACGGCCGATCAAAAGCGCAAGCTCGCTCAGCGCATCACCGACGCTATGGTCGAGGAGGCGGGGGCACGCCGCGAAGCCATCGTCGTGGCTTTCCATGAAGTGTCGAAGGAGAGTTATGCGTCCGGCGGAGTGCTGATGGCTGACAAAGGGAAGTAATGAAAAGCGCGGGCGAGTCGCCCGCATCCAAACGAGCCTTTCACCCTAGCGGTTCGTACAGATGCCCCTCCACGCGGTCGCCAAGTTTTGGCAGTTCTCGCTTGGCGTATTGCAGGAAATGAGGGGCGGCGCGGTGGGCTTCGAGCGCGGCGTCGTCTTTGTACTGCTCATAGATGAAAAAGCGGCGTGGTTCGGTCTTGTGGCGGTGTACCTGGTACGTGATACAGCCAGGCTCTTTGCGGGATTCTTCGGTCAGCTTGGAAAAAACTCCCGCCACTTCTGCTTCGCGGCCAACTTTTGCCATCCACGTCACAGCCAGGACAACCATCGTTCGCTCCGTTCGTCAGATTGTTGCTGAGGCCCCGGTTTTCTGTCCAGTCAAACCCTTCAGTTCGGCGGTAAAGGTATCCACAAACATGGTTTGCTCGCGGCCGGGCCCGGTAGAGACCATTCCGACGCGGGCGCCGCTTTCCTTCTCCAGAAAAGCCAGGTACTCTCGCGCCGCCTGAGGCAACTTCTCCAGATGCGTGATGCCCTGAGTGGAAGTGCGCCACCCCGGCATGGCGCGGTACAGGCACTCAATTACGTCATAGCCACTCCCGTGAGCCGGAATTTCCGCCGTCACCTTGCCGTTAATCTTGTAGGCGACGCAAACTGGAATTTCGGCCAATTCGTCCAGTATGTCGAGCTTGGTCACCACCAGCCAGGAGACGCCGTTAATCATGCCAGCGTAACGCAAGAGTGGCAAATCGAGCCAGCCGCAACGTCGGGGACGCCCCGTCACCGCACCGTACTCATTGCCCCGCGCCCGCAGCAGATCGCCGCTGGCATCCAGAGCTTCCGTGGGAAACGGTCCGCCGCCCACCCGCGTGCAATACGCTTTGGTGACACCGATCACGGTGTCAATGGCGGTAGGAGCGACTCCGGTTCCGATGACCGCTCCGCCTGACGTAGCGCTGGAAGAGGTCACGAAAGGGTAGGTGCCGTGATCAATGTCGAGCATGGTGCCTTGCGCGCCTTCGAAGAGAACTGACTCGCCGTCAGCCAGAGCCTGATTCAGCAGCGCGGCCGTGTCACACACGAACGGGGCGACCCTAGCCGAAGCCTCAGCGTAGTCCTGATACATCTTGTCCGGATCCAGCGGCTCCGAATTGAACAACGCGTGCGCGATCATGTTTTTCTCGTGGCAGGCGTTTTCGATGTGCGTCCGCAGGAGCTTCAGGTCGAGCAAGTCCGCCACTCGGAGGCCGCGCCGGCCCATCTTGTCCTCGTAGGCCGGACCGATGCCGCGCGAGGTGGTGCCAATCTTCACCCGCCCCGGAGCGTTTTCCGAAGCCAGTTCGATCATGCGATGGTAAGGCAGGATGACGTGGGCGCGGTTGCTGACGAACAGGCTGCCATCCACTGTCACGCCCGTCTCGCGCAAGGCGGCGACTTCCTTGAGAAAGGCTATGGGGTCGAGCACCACGCCATTACCGATCACGCTGCGGCAGCCCGGGCGCAGGACACCACAGGGCACCAGCTGAAGAATGAATTTTTTGCCGTTGATGATAACGGTGTGCCCGGCATTGTGTCCGCCGGCGTAGCGGGCCACGACCGAGAAATTTTCGGAGAGAACGTCGACGATCTTGCCCTTACCTTCGTCGCCCCACTGCGCACCCACGATGACCGCAGTCTTACCCTTCTTCAATGCCAGCTCCGTGGAACAAGATGGCGGCCACCCCGGCCGCGTTGCAAGGTCGCACACACTCCACGCCCACGGTGAACTGCTGCTACATTGAATTACAAGGATTTACAGGGCGGTTGTGTACCGGCAATGATAACCTGCCGGACGGCGAATGAGCAATTATGAATGCAGTCGTCAGTCTTCCGCCGTCAGACTAGGGATTGACTGAGACTGACGACTGACGACTGAAACTGACGACGGTAGACTAGCTTCTATGCCTGAACTTCCTGAAGTCGAAACGATTGCTCGCGGCTTGGCCGGCCGGGTCACCGGGGACGTTATCGAGTCGGTCTGGCTGGGATCGAAACCTGAGCCGTTGAAATCTCCCGCCGCTGCGATCGTCGCCACCCTGGAATCCCGGCGCATCGCAGGCGTACGACGAGTAGGGAAGCACATCGTATTCGATTTGGAACCGGAACGTGTGGTGCGGACACTCTTGTCCGCGAGGCAGCGCAACGGACCACGCGGTTCGGAACGAAGAAAGCATTTGGCGGGCAAGAGTGCCCCCACACCATCGAGTACGCAAGCAACCGCGCAGTGGATCGTCCACCTGGGGATGACCGGGCGCCTGGTAGTTTGCCCGCCCGATAGCGAAATGGCAAAACACACTCACCTGGTCGCGAAGCTGACTTCGGGCAGGGAGTTGCGCTTTATTGATCCGCGGCGCTTCGGACGTTTGAGTGTGGCCCAGGGATTCGAAGCTGGCGGTTCCGAGCCGCTCGAAGTTCAAATGGATCATTTTGTCAGCCTTTTCCACGGCCGCAAGACGCCCATCAAAAGCGCTCTGCTGAACCAGAAACTCCTGCGTGGCGTGGGCAATATTTACGCCGATGAGTCCTTGTTCCGCGCCGGGGTTCGGCCGCGGCGGCGCGCGTCGTCGCTTACGCGAGAAGACCTACGACGGCTCTACCCGGCCGTCCAGCAAGTGCTGCGCGAGGCCATTGCTCTGGGCGGGTCTTCCGTTTCCGACTACGTCGATGCGGATGGTGAAGAGGGATTCTTTCAGCTACAGCACCGAGTTTACGGCCGGGAAGGCGAGCCGTGCCTGGTCTGCAAGACCACGATCAAGCGCGTGGTTATCGCGAGTCGCAGCAGTCACTATTGCCCGAAGTGTCAAAAGTAGCGCCGGCGTCAGGATGCCGGCGCTACAAAATTTGGTACGCTACTCTCCATGCCTAACTTTTCGATCGGTGTAGATC
>CATPBJ010000208.1 GCA_955652395.1 uncultured Terriglobales bacterium
GGACATAGCTTCCTCCTGGCGTGGAAGCGGCAGAACGCGCGCGAAAAAGGTTACACACCGTCACGTGCTACCACCCTTCCCGCCAGGACGGATGGTGCGACACAGATTGGTTCAAAACGCACGCTCCAGATCAAACTCACGCACGGCCTCACTTCATCCAGAGTGCAAACGACCTTTGCCGTCCACGCTACATTGATCGTACACGCGCCGACTCGACCTAATTTTCATGTCTATGGGTGGGCCGCAGGCCCATGTGAACTCACGACGCGGTCACTGAGTACGCCAACAACCGTGATGCTGGACGATTCCACCCCACCTAGAACACACCCTAGCTCAAACTGACTTTGCCAGTAGCGAGATCATAAACTCCGGCGTCAACCTTCAGTTTTCCGGCCTTGGCAGCTTCGCGGATCACGGTAGAAGACGTGCGCAGCAAGTCGGCCTGAAACCTTGCATTCGCTTCGATTGCTTTATCGACATGGCCGCCCGACTGTTCCACCGCGGGCTGAAGGTGCTGGTACAAGGCGCTGATTTGTCCAGGGACAGCATCAGCTTTCATGGCCGCCTTCACGGCTCCGCAGCTGGTATGGCCCAGCACGAGAAGGGCTCTGATCCCAAGCACCGTAACGGCATACTCGAGGCTGGCAATAATCTCCGGGGTTACAAAATTGCCGGCAACTCGGGTGACAAAGATGTGGCCAATCGTCTGATCAAAGACCAGTTCCACGGGCACGCGGGAATCAGCACAGGCCAGCACTGCGGCAAAGGGCTCTTGTTTGTCGACGGTATGCTCTTTCAGGATGGTCAGATCGTGTTCAATCGATGTCAGCTGATTTGAAGCAAAACGTTGGTTGCCCGCGAGCAATTCCTGCAGGGCAGCATCAGGACTCAGGGTGGTTTGGGCCTGAAGCTTTTGCGGAGAAGCCAGCCCGATTCCAGCTTGTGCAGCCACTCCCACGACAGCGCCTGAAAGGGTGTTTTGAAGAAATTGTCTCCTGCCAAAATTTGGGTGAACGCGGGCATGATCTGGCATTTTGCGATGACCTCCTCGAACCTGATGGGCCTGGGTGCGATAGTTCTAGGGCTTGGCCGCATGGCCTTTCAGCTCGATTACCATCACGTCCATGCCGGCGTCGCCGGTGTTTTCCGGCAAGTGTGTAGTTTGGTTTCGTATGGCGCCTGGCCTGCCTTGGAGGCAAAGTCTACCTTTTCCCATCCGGATAGGCGAACTGCCCCTTGGCGTCGGTGAGGAACACCGCAACCGTGGCGGGATGGCTGTGCATGACCGACTTCTCGTGCGGGCCGTAGTGCACCTTGAGAATCCGTACCTGATCGTTTTCGCTCACGACCGTGTAGTGCTTGGGATCAGTCTTGACCGCATCCTGGGCCGAGACGATTGTGGCAAGATAGAGGCACACCGCGACGCCGTAAAGCGCTACTCGCACTCGCATATTGCTCTCCTTGAGTGTTTTTGAGGGACCCGATGAAAAGCCGCGCAACCCTACTCCCGTGGGTATGCCAATGTCAATCCGGGTGTCGTTAGCGCACGGCCGAGAAATCAACGACTGCGCTGCAACTCCCGGTAGGCTTCACTCTTCGAAACGCCCATCTCCTTAGCGATTCTTTTGAGCGCCGCCTTTTCGTCCAGCTTCTCTTGCGCCATGATCTGCTGGAGCCGCTGTCGTACGCTCACGCCGGCCGCCGCGGCTTTCAGCTGGCCGTCTTCCGCCTTGCCGATCAGAAGCGTGATTTCGCCCTTGATATCGCCCCGCCCGTTCAATATCGCCAAAATCTCGCCAGCCCGGCCGCGCAGGAACTCTTCGTGAACTTTGGTGACCTCGCGCGCGATCACCAACTGCCGTTCTGCCCCAAGAATCTCGACGACATCTTCCACCGCTTCTTTCACGCGATGCGGGGCTTCGTAAAAAACCTGCGTCCGCCGCGAGGCCTTGACACCCTCCAGCATCTGGCGTCGCTGCCCGACTTTCGGGGGAAGAAAGCCGCTGAAGCGAAATGAGTCCGTGGGCAGGCCGCTGGCCACCAGTGCCGCCAGAAATGCCGACGCGCCCGGAATCGGGACCACGGGAATATGGTGCCGGATGGCTAGCGAAATCAGGCGGAAGCCGGGGTCGGAGATGCCCGGCATGCCGGCGTCCGTCACCAGGGCCACGCGCGCGCCGCCCTCGAGATCAAGCACCAACTCCGGCGCGCGGGTTAATTCATTGTGTTCGTAATAACTGACCGTGCGAGTCGAGATGCTGTAATGGTTGAGAAGCTTTTGCGTTTGGCGGGTGTCTTCACACGCAATCTGGTCGGCTTCTTTGAGCACGCGCAACGCCCGCAACGTGATGTCTTCCAGGTTGCCAATGGGCGTGGCCACAAGGTAGAGACCCGGGGACAAGTTGCTTTTCGGATTCGCGCCCGCGTCGTCTCCCGCCTTCATGAAGGCGAGTCTAACATTGGTCAGGCCGCATGGGTTCTCTGACTGGGATGTTGTGCATACGACCGCCGGTTCATTGACGAGGCCGAGCACAAACCCTAGAATCGAGAAGACAGATGTCAGTTGTTAGATCTCAGTTTTCAGTTCGAATCCGTAAGCTGAGAACCGAGGGCTGAAAGCTTAAGCCTCACCTGCCTTTTCAGGAGAGTCTCAGGAAGTCCATGCCACTTTACGAATACGAGTGCAAGAAGTGCCATCACCGTTTCGAACGCATCCAGAAATTTTCAGATCCCCATGTCAAGAAGTGCCCAGACTGCGGCGGGCCGATCGAGCAGGTGATCTCCGCTCCCGCAGTCCAGTTCAAAGGCTCGGGATGGTACGTCACCGATTACGCCAAGAAGACCTCGGCCGGTTCGGCATCATCTTCATCAAATGGCGACTCGGCCCCCAAGAAGGACGCCAAGTCGAAGTCAGAGGAATCCTCGAAAGCCGAAAGTTCGTCGAAGTCGGAAAGTTCGAAGTCGGAAGGCTCCAGGAAGTCAGAAGATTCCTCAGAGTCCTCAAAAAAGAAGAGCGAAAAGAAGTAATGTAGGCGCGAACCTCCGCGCTCGCGCTCCCCCTCGACAACGATCGCCATTGTAGGCTGTAACCCAGCGCCGCCAGGATCTGGTTCTCAAACTTATACTCCAGCACAAAGGTAAAGCTGTCGCCCTGGTGCTCCCAGGAAGCGGCATATCGGGTGAGGTCACGGCTATAGAATCGTTTCCGCTCGGTCAGCATCCAAATAGTCGTTATAACGATGATTTCACTATGATTACGATCAGACGCAGTGAAGAGCGCGGCGGAGGCGACTTCGGCTGGCTCAATACTCAACACACTTTTTCCTTCGGTGAGTACCACGACCCGCGCTATATGGGATTCCGTTCCCTGCGCGTAATCAACGAAGATTGGGTGCAGGGCGGCCATGGCTTCCCCATGCATCCGCACCGCGACATGGAGATCATCACCTACGTCCTCGAAGGCGCTCTCGAGCACAAGGACAGCATGGGAAACGGCTCCACCATTCGTCCCGGCGACGGACAGCGCATGAGCGCGGGTACGGGCGTGCGGCACAGCGAAGCTAACTCTTCGAAAACCGATCCGGCGCACCTGCTGCAAATCTGGATTCTGCCCGACCGCAGAGGTCATGAACCCGGGTATGAGCAGAAGGCGTTCCCGGAAGCCGAGAAACGGGGCAAGTTGCGCCTGATCGCCAGTCCGGATGGCAAAGACGGCTCGGTGACCATTCACCAGGATGCAAGGCTGTATGCTTCGTTGCTCAAGCCGGGACAGGAAGTAAAGCACGAACTGGGGCAGGGTCGCCACGCCTGGCTGCAAGTTGCCAAGGGTGCCGTAGAGCTGAACGGTCAAAGCCTGAATCAGGGCGACGGCGCCGCGGTAAGCGAAGAACAACGGTTGGTCGTGAAAGGCGCCGAAGACGCGGAACTGCTGCTCTTCGACTTGGCGTAAGCAAACGTACGCGCGGGTTATCACCGGCCATGTAGGGGCGGGTCTCCGTCCCGCCCTGGCCGAGCAAGCCTCGGCAATTTGACGATTCGAAGATGATCCGTGGTGGATGATCCGTGGTTATTGCTCCCTGTCTTTTTCTGTGTTAACTTCCCGGTCACTTATCGAAATGCGCTTCCTCTTTAATCACGGAAAATCTGTAGCCCCGCAGGAACCGGTCCAGGCCGCCGTTCCCGAGCTGCACGCCGCCCAGCTGGCCGCCGCCTATTACGGTGAACGCCAGGGAGGCGATCTCTACGACTTCGTGCGGGTTACATCTAACCGCGTGCTTTTTGGCCTGCTGGACATGGCAGGACGCCTGGAAGAAAACAGTGCCGTTGTTTCCGCCGCCCAACAAACTTTCCGCACTCGGTCGCCGGAGCTGTTTTCCGCCAACGACGTCAACGAACCCGATGCCATGGCCGAACTCTGCCTCGAACTCAACCGCGCGATCATGGCGGCCGAGGGAGGCATCCGCTCGTGCCCCGCGTTTGCCGGCTGCTACAACGAAGACCTGGGCACCATCTGTTACTTCAACGCCGGCCACACACCCGGACTGCTTCGCGATCTGACGGGTATTACGGAACTCGCGGCCACCGGTCTGCCCTTGGGACTCTTTTCCCACGCGACTTGCGAGGCACCCCTGGTCGCGCTCCCTCCCGGAGCCGCCCTTCTGCTGGTTTCCCGAGGTTTACTTGAAGGCAAACGCAGGCGGGAGGAATTCGGATTGGACCGCGTAAAAAGCGGCTTGCAGCAGGCCACACACGAAACTGCGAAAGAATTGTGCGCCCACGTGATCGATGGCGTGCAGCAGTTCATGCGCAAGCCTCCGGTTCACAATGACGTGACCGCTTTGGCTCTGGTTCGAGCGGGGAATAGCAAACCATCGATCGGGGGCGAGCTAGCGGGAAGGGCACGGTTTTAAGCCGTGCTCCCAGAGATGCAGGCACCGAGGCTTCAGCCCCTGAGGTTCGCCGTTTCGGCGGCGAGCAGCCAACCTGAAGCGCTAAAGCGCCAGGGCGTTTTGGGACCTAGCGGCGCGAGTGCGATCGTGCCCCTCCCATTATCTCCAGCTTACCTCTTCTTCTTCCGCACCGGCACTGCCGGAGCCTGCGGCCTCTCGGGCGCCAGTTCATCCGCGGTCACAAAGATCGGCTCGATATCGGTCGGGATCGCTTGCAGACGATCAATCGACTTCTGCAGAGCGGGACGCACCACTCCCATTTCATCCTGCAGCTTCTTCGCGCCCGCGTAGTCGCCCTGGGCTTCGAGAATCAGCAGATCGTGATCGAGATCACGCACCCCCTGTTTGAACCTTTCCAGGTCCAGCGCAAACGTCTGGTCTGCCTGCTGCGAGAACGCCCCTTTGTCCATGAGGTAGTTGAACTGGATCGCCATGCCTTTGCCATGAGCATCGTTCAGCCCGAAGCGCAGGGTGCGGAACATGGAAGCCAGGTAGGTGGTGTAGAGCTGCCGTTGCGCCGCCTGGTCGGAAGGCAACACGCTGGACAACTTCATCGTCTGGGCGTGGTCCATCATGTACTGCAGCGCGAAGAGGCCGGTGATGTCGGCTTTGGCTTCTTCAATGGCGCTGAAAAGCTCTTTCAATTCGGCGCGCGGGGTTGTGTCCCGCCCCTCCAATTTGATCTGGTGTGGCCCCAGGCCGTGCATCAGTTCGTGGGCCACGATGTGGGTAAAAAAAGATTCGAAATTCACGTCCCGGGCAGCCATCGGCAGCATCCTGCGCGCGATCGGAAGCAGCACGCTGCGAAACTTGGCCTCCTGCACATTCTTGAGCATCACTCGCTTGCTGCCCTTCTGGTTTACCACCCGCTCGTCGTTGGGCAGATTGTAAGCGGCGGTTGCCACTCCGTGGTTGCCGTCGCCCGCGCACAAAATCTCATTCACCACGCGGATCGGTGCCGCCGCTCCCAGTTTGGGGTTGCGGTACTGAGGATCCATGGGCAGATTGTCTTCGATTTCCTGCAGATGCGCGCTGAGCGCGGAAAACTTCGCGCTTTCTTCATCGTCCCGCAAGTTCAGGAAGCTTTCGAAAGCCGCCTTGTAGCCAAAGACTTCGTCGCTATAGGTCTCGTAGGGACCGATGGTGATGTCGATAGGCGCGTCCAGATCCATCCAGGCCAGGTCGCTGGCATAGTAGTCGTTGGACAGAAACGCGTCCGCGCGCAGGTTGAGAAAATTCTGCAACGAGGCGTTGTCGGCCAGACTGGCTGCCTCTTTCAGCAGGTTCGCCGCCCGGGTGAGGTCGTCTTTGTACTCTTCGCTGTAGGGGACGGCGACCAGAGTTTTTGCGCCAGAATCATTTTTCCGGCGGATCACGGTGAAAAATCCCTTGGCCCGCTCCTGTTCATCTTTGGACAAAGACGCAACCCAGGTCTCGAATTCCTCCTTGGTCATGTCTTCAGGATAGAAATTTGCCCCTTTAAGCTTCTCCGTGGGAACGCCGGGGAGAAAGGCCCTGAAATTGTCCAGGGCGGACCATGGACCTTTGTTGATCCAGAAATATTGCAGCCGCGCTTTGCCCAGAGGCGTCGTGTCCTTCCGCAACCGGGAATAAAGAGCCGGATTGCCGCTCCAATACTGAACTAGGAAGATCTCGTCCATGATTCGCCCCGCCTCAATCAGTTTGACCAGCGCCTGCCGGTCTGCCAGGGAAAGCTTCGAGGTATCCACTCGCAAGGTCGTGGGTGCCAGGCGCGCCGTCATCTTCTGGAGCTGGGCAAGTCCGGGCGCTGGCGAGCCGGTTTTTCGCGCTTTGGACTTCTCGGCTCTGGCGGGAAACGGGGCAACTCCGATAAGAACCATAAGCGCAGAATATGCGAGGATCTTCATTCACGTCCTCCTTGCGGTTGAACTGGCGGGCCGTATAAAAACCCATCATGATAACAGCATGACAAGTGGCCGCGGACCTGCCTCCGGAGGTACAATTTACGCAAGCCGTTAGCCCCTGACTTGGAGCTATGGCCGCCCCGATTGCTATGCGAAAACTACTCTCCTGGATGTTGCTGGTTTGGATTGCCGCCATGCCTCCGCTTTTGCCAGCCGACACGGTGGTCGAGGAGATTATTGCCCGCATTAATAATCAGATTGTTACGCGTGCCGAGTACCTGCGCAGCAAGGAATCGCTAAAACAGGAAGCGCAGCAGCAGGACCCGGCGAATGCCGCCAAGATTGTCGAGGAGAGGGACAAGGACGTTCTGCGCGACTTGATCGACCAGCAACTGCTGCTCGAAAAGGGCAAGGACCTGGGCATCACCGCCGATACTGAAGTGATCAAGCGGCTCGATGAAATGCGCAAGGAAATGCATATGGACTCCATGGAAGACCTGGAGAAGGCGGCCACGAGCCAGGGCATTTCCTACGAGGATTTTAGGCAGAACCTGAAGAACCAGATCATCACCCAGCAAGTGATCTCCAAGGAAGTCGGCTCGCGGATGAACGTCAGCAAGGAGGAACTGCAACAGTTCTACGACGAGCATAAGAGCCAGATGGAGCGACCGGAGCAGATCCGGCTGAGTGAACTCCTGATCTCCACTGAGAAGAAAGATGACAAGAAGGACAAGAACGCTCCGGTCGATGAGGCACAGCAACTCGCCGCGGCGCAAGCCAAAACAGACGACCTTCTGGCCCAGATTCGCAAGGGAGGGGCCTTCGACGAAATCGCCAAGAAGAACTCTGACGGACCCACCGCAGCTCAAGGGGGCGATCTGGGTTACTTCAAGCGTGGGACGCTGGCCAAAGAACTCGAGGACAAGACCTTTGCTATGAAGACCGGCGAGGTTTCTGACGTCATCCGCACCAAGCAGGGCTTTGTCGTCCTCAAGGTCACGCAACATCAGCAGGCCGGAATACCTCCGCTCGGCGAGATCGAGCCCAAAGTTCAGGACGCGATCTACATGCAGAAGCTGCAACCCGCGTTGCGCGCGTACTTGCTCAAGCTGCGCGAAGAGGCTTACATCGATATCAAGTCCGGTTACGTCGATACCGGCGCCAGCCCCAACCAGACTAAGCCCATTGAAACGACCGCCAAGGACGCGGGCGCCAAGGAACTCAAGAAAAAGAAGAAAAAGTTCGGCATCATCTAGTTTAAGCTGGGCCAGATCTAACCGAATAACAACGATAACGGTTCAGCGCACTTGTGCGAACTTCTGGGCGAATCTCTGGAACCGAATGACAGGTCGTAAGTTATGAAAGAATTCTTCGTTTCCGACTGCGTCCAGTTCGAGAACAAGATCGTTACATCCACCTTCGTGGTGGTTTCCCGTCAGGTCAAACCCAAAAAAAGTGGGGAGCCTTACCTTGCCTTGACCCTGGGCGATCGCAGTGGCCACCTCGAAGCCAAGATGTGGGACAACGTCGAGGACGTCATTGAGGCCTGTGACCAGGACGACTTCATCAAGGTCAAGGGCCTGATCAACAAGTACAAGAACCGCTTCCAGCTCACCATCCACAAGCTGCGCCGCATGGGAGAATCCGAAATCGACTTTGCCGACTACCTCCCCAAGACCACAAAAGACATTGGCGAGCTATGGCAGACGCTGGCGGGCTACGTCGCAACCTTCAAGGACCCTCATCTTAAGGCTCTGGTCGAAGCATTTATGGCCGACCCGGAAATCGCGGAGGCCTACCGCAACGCCCCCGCCGCCAAGACTCTGCATCACGCTTTCATCGGCGGTTTGCTCGAGCACGTAGTCTCGCTGTTCAACTCCTGCGATTTGATGTGCCGCAACTATCCGCAGATCAATCGCGACCTGCTCCTGACCGGCGCGTTCTTTCACGATATCGGAAAAATCCACGAGCTCACCTACAATCGCTCGTTTTCTTACACCACGCGTGGCCAACTGCTGGGACACATGATCATCGAACTGGAGATGCTCCAGGCCAAGCTGCTGCAGATACCCGATTTCCCGGAGTCACTAAAGACTCTGGTTGAGCACCTCATTATTAGCCACCATGGCCAGTACGATTTCGGCTCGCCCAAGCTGCCCATGTTCCCGGAAGCGCTCATGCTGCACTATCTTGACGATCTCGATTCGAAGATGGAAGCCATGCGGGCACAGTCCGAGCGCGGTGGAGAATCGGAAGGCGCCTGGACCGGGTACAATCCATCGCTGGGCCGGCCTGTGCTGAATACCGCGAAATTCCTGGCGCCGAAGACTTCGGAAGAAGAGGAGCAGCCCGCTTTCGACCCGTCGGCCTCTGAATCCGGTAAAAGCGCCGAAGTGGATGCCACGCCTATTCTGGCCGGCCCGGAGCCGTCGGAACTGGGGCCCGCGAAAGAAAACAGCGGTGCCACCATGACATCCGCCGCACCAAAGGATAAAATTTAGGCCAATTTGTTCTGGAGCGCTGGTCAGCGTCCCGTTAGGAGCATTTTGCGCAAATTCGGTTTTCTTATCGACCATCGCGACATGGAGGGAATCATGCGAGCCCGTTTGACAGCACTCACCCTTGGTCTCTATCTATCTTTCGCCCTGCTCGGCTGCAACAAACCGGCCGCTCCGGCGGATTCAACTTCTTCCACCGCATCGCCATCCTCAAGCGACACCAGCAACCCTTCGGCTGCACCCGGCGGGAACATGGCGATGTCGAACCTGAAGCCCGAAGCCAAACCTGAGCGCCCAAAGTCTTTGGTGGTTCCGGCGGGTACCGTGTTGACAGTTCGCCTGGGACAATCGGTCGGCTCGAAGATCAGCTCGCCCGGTCAGACTTTTACCGCTACTCTGGCCAGTGCGGTTACGGTCGATGGCAGGACGGCGATCCCCGCAGGCGCGACGGCTTCCGGAACAGTGGTTGACGCAAGACCCCTGGGCCGTTTCAAGGGCGGAGCATCACTGCAGTTGCGGTTGACGTCGATCACGATTGGGGGGTCGGACCAGTCCATTTCTACTTCTTCCGTGGTTCGCTCGGAAAAGGGTAAAGGCAAGCGCACGGCGGTTTTGGCTGGCGGCGGTGCTGCTCTCGGAGCGTTGATTGGCGGCCTGGCCGGCGGCGGCAAGGGGGCCGGGATCGGTGCCCTGGCCGGCGGCGGCGCGGGCGCAGGCGGCGCAGCTTTCACCGGCAACAAGGACATCGTCCTGCCCGCCGAGTCCGCACTTAGTTTCAAGCTGCAGCAGCCGATCGAAGTGCGGTAGTCGTAGTGCTTCGTCGTCAGGCACACGAATAGGGCGCCAGCCCTGGGTTAGCTTTTGCGGCGAGCGAGTTCCGCAGGGGACGAGAGATCCGAAAGCTCCATGTTGAACTTCGCTCAGTTCCGCCTTGTGACCTTCGACTGCTACGGCACGCTCATTGACTGGGAGACGGGAATCTTCTCCGCGCTACACCCCATCCTCGCCGCCCACGGCAAGACCATCGCCGACCCCGAACTCTTGCGTCTCTACTCTGAGCTGGAATTCGAAGCCGAGCAGGGAGAATTCCATTCCTACCGGGAAGTTCTCCAGTCCGTGGTGCGCGGGTTCGGCAAACGCCTCGACTTCATGCCGACCGAATCCCAGGCACGTTCGTTGCCCGACTCGCTGCCCAACTGGCCGCCCTTCCCGGATACGATTGCCGCCCTCGGCAAGCTAAAGACGCGTTACCAGCTCGCAGTCATTTCCAATGTAGACGACGACCTTTTCGCTCCCACGGCACGCCGTCTCGAGATACCCTTCGACTACGTGATCACAGCGCAGCAGGCGCGGGCGTACAAGCCTTCTTCACAGATCTTCAACGTGGCGCAGCAACGGACTGGTGTGGCCCCGAGCCAATGGCTGCACGTCGGCCAGAGCATCTACCACGATGTGATTCCAGCCCGGTCGCTGGGGATGGCCACGGTCTGGGTGAATCGTCCATCGAGCCGGCCGGGATCTGGAGCTGCCAAATCCGCATACGGAAAGCCAGACCTCGAAGTACCCGACCTTAAGACCCTGGCCCACCTGTCTGAGAACTGAGAACCACGAAGTGGCTAACTGGTTCTCCAGTATTAGACTGGTAGGGACCACCATTCATCCCCAATCGCAATCGGAGACCTCTCGATGGCAACCACCACCGCCCGTTCCAATCCTCTTTCTTACCTGACCGACCAGCTCAACGATCTCAAGGCCAAGGGCACGCATTTCCGCCTGCGCATTCTCGACGATGAGCAAGCGGCGGTGTGCACTTTCGACGGGAAGAAGGTCATCAATCTGGCCTCGAACAATTACCTCGGCCTGACCACGCACCCCAAGCTGCGCGAGGCGGCGCTCGAAGCCACACGCAAGTATGGAGTCGGATCAGGCGCGGTGCGCACCATCGCCGGCACCATGAGAATTCACATGGAGCTCGAAGAAAAGATCGCCCGTTTCAAAAATGTGGAAGCCTGCGTGGTCTTCCAGTCCGGATTCGCAGCCAATGCGGGTACGGTGTCCGCGGTGTTGGGCAAAGAAGATTTCATCATCTCCGACCAGTTGAACCATGCCTCGATCATCGATGGTGCGCGCCTGTCCCGGGCCAAGATTCTCGTCTTCGAGCACAAGAACATCGCCCAGGCGGAAGAGCGGCTGGCCAGCATCAAAGACCAGCCCGGGAAGAGGTTGCTGATCACCGACGGCGTTTTCTCGATGGATGGTGACATCGGCCCCTTGCCTGCCCTGTGCGACCTGGCGGAGAAGTACGGCGCCATCATGATGGTGGACGATGCGCACGCTTCCGGAGTATTAGGCCGCAACGGCCGCGGGACGATTGATCATTTCAAAATGCACAGCCGGGTCGACGTCCAGGTCGGGACCTTGTCAAAGGCCATTGGCGCGCTCGGCGGCTACGTCTGCGGCACCCGTGATCTCATCGATTTTCTCTATCACCGTGCCCGGCCGTTTTTGTTCTCGACTTCGCATCCACCATCAGTGGCGGCCACGTGCATCGCCGCTTTCGATGTTCTGGAAAACGAACCGGAGCGCATCGAGAAACTCTGGGAAAACACTCGCTTCTGGAAAAGAGAACTGGGCCTGCTCGGCTTCGACATCGGAGGCCAGACCACGCCGGCCAGCCAAACGCCGATTACTCCAATCATCATTGGCGACGGCAAACTCACCATGGATTTCTCCCGCGAGCTATTCAAGGAAGGCGTAATGGGCACGGGTATCGCGTTCCCAACCGTGCCAGAAGGCAAGGCCCGCATCCGGACGATCATGACGGCGACGCACACGCAGGACGAATTGCAGCAGGCGCTGGAGGTGCTGAAGCGCGTGGGAAAGAAGATGGGGATTGTGAACTAGAAACTCGTGCCGCGTAATGCAACGTGTCGCCGGCGCTACCCTGGGTCTAGCGCGCCACCGAAGCGAGTTCTCGTTGAATGACCGCTTTGTGGGTTTGGGGAAATCTGGCTTTCGCTTCAATACCCAGCCGGCCGGCGTAATTGAGCAGCTTGTCAACACTTTTGTTCGCGATTTTCCCATTGAGCAATTCGCTCACACGCGGCTGCGGCTCGCCCAGGATCACCTGCAATTGCTTTTGCGAATACCTACGAGCACACTTCAAGATCGCCTGATACAAATCAGCTTTGAACTTCAGAGCTGTGGCTGTCTCTGGCGAGAAACCGAGATCATCAAGCACATTTTCCCGCGTGATGTGCGTGGGTTTAGCTTTCCCGCTTGCCATGCTTCCTTTCCTGTGCCAGTCGCGCTTTGACTGCCTTGAAGCGCTGTCTCGCGGTGCTGATTTCCTTTGCGGGTGTTTCGCTTCTTTTCAAAACAGGGCAACACATGAACCACGTCGCGGATTCTCGACAGATAAATCACGCGATACCAAGTTCGCTCATCCTGGTCCCGCAGTTCGAAAACTCCCGTATTGGGCTCATTAGGCGGTAGTCGGTCGGTTGCTGACCTGGTTGCAACAGTCGCAACTGAAATCCCAAGTTCTGCCGGGCCTCGTCCGGAAACGAACGGATGACTTCTTTAGAATCGCCTTCCCAAGCAATCAGGCCTGGTCAGGGAGCGACGGCATTTACTCGTCAAAAGGAAGTGTATCCGGAATCAAGGACTGGAAATATACATGTAAATGTATACCCAGCTATCTTTGGCAAAGCTCTAATCCGCTCGGTACACCACTCGCCCACCCACAATCGTCGCCACCACTTTCCCCGTCAATTGCGCTCCCCCGAACGGAGTATTGTGCGAACGGGAGTGCGACTTGGCCGCGTCAAACGTCCAGCGTTTTTGCGGATCGAAGATCGTGACATCGCCATGGCTGCCGCGGATAAGCGTTCCCCGTCCTCTCAGACTGAACACGCGCGCAGGGCCGGCGGTGAAAAGTTCCACAATCCTGCTGAGTGGGATCTTGTGTCCGCGGTGCAGATGAATGATGGCGAGGCCGAGCGCGGTCTCAAGGCCGGTAATCCCGAAAGCGGCGCGCTCGAACTCGATGATTTTTTCGTGCGGCGCGTGGGGGGCGTGGTCGGTGGCGATCGCGTCCACGGTGCCATCGGCCAGCGCCACCAGGAGGGCTTCGCGGTCCGAATCTGACCGCAGCGGCGGGTTCATCTTGAAGTTCGTATCGTACTCGCCGACGTCGGCGTCGGTCAGCGCGAAGTGGTGGGGCGTAACTTCGCAGGTCACCTGCGATTTACTGCGCTTTCCCCGGCGGACCGCCTTCAGCGCGTCGGCGGTCGACAGATGGGCCACGTGCAGGCGCGCGCCCGTAAACTGCTGCGCCAGTTGCACATCACGTTCGACGATCGAAGCCTCTGCTGCCGCTTTCATGCCGCGCAGGCCAAGTCGAAACGCGGTCGGACCGTCGTTCATGGAACAGCGGTCGGTCATGCGGGTATCTTCCGCGTGCTGAATTACGGGCAGGTTGATTTCGGAAGACAAACGCAGCGTCTCGCGCATAACGCCGTCGTTGAGAATGGGCTTACCATCATCGGTGACGCCGACCGCTCCGGCGCGCTGCAAAGCGCGAAAGTCGGTGAGCACAGCCCCTTTGCTGGCATGCGTTGCGGCGGCGATCGGAAAGACGTTTACTACCGCCCCGCGCTCCGGTTGCTGCAACCATGTGACCCACTCCGGCGAGTCTACAACGGGCTGCGTGTTAGGCATGCAACAGACGGAAGTGAAGCCTCCGGCAGCAGCGGCGGCCGTACCGGTAGCGATGGTTTCCTTGTAACCCTGGCCGGGCTCGCGCAAGTGGACGTGCAGGTCGATGAAGCCGGGAGCGACGATCAGCCCACGCGCGTCGAATTTCTCATGTGCCGTGCCGCGGGTTTTGCCCGGCGGCGCGATCTCTGCCACCAGCCCGTCCCGCAGCAGGACGTCCATGGTCGCGTCGATCTTCGCAGCGGGATCGATGAGCCGCCCGCCTTTGACCAACAGGCTGTAATTTCCTTTCTTCAAATTCAATCGCTTTCCCGGACCAAGATCTCTTACCACAGAGGCGCGGAGTCACGGAGAACCCAACCCCGCTAAGTGCAAACCCAAAGATTCTCCGTGCTTCGGTGCCTCCGTGGTGATATTAGTTTCATCTCGCTCTTCCCAGCGCCTTGGCCAGAATCGCCATGCGTACTGGCACTCCGTTTCGCACTTCTTCAACAATAGCCGACTGCGGACAGTCCGCCACTTCCCACGTTAACTCCAGGCCGCGAATGATTGGCCCCGGGTGCATGAGCATGGCATCTTTTTTCGCCAGCTTCAGTCGCGCCATGGTCATCTGGTAACGGGAAACATAATCCTGCACACTGATTTTGGTGCCCGCCAGGCGTTCCTTCTGCACTCGCAGCGTCATGATCACGTCCGCGCTGTGAACCGCATCTTCCACGGTGCGCGTGATGTGCAGTCCCGATGCCAGGCTGGTCGCTGTTTCAGGCAAGAACTCCGCCGGACCGCACAACGTAATGCGCGCGCCAAACTTGCTGAGCAGGTGAATGGCGGACCGCGCCACGCGGCTGTGGTAAATGTCGCCCACGATGGCCACCTGCAAGCCCTTCAGTGTCTTCTTGCTGCGCACGATGGTGTAGGCGTCGAGCAGTGCCTGCGAGGGATGCTCGTGCATTCCATCACCGGCGTTGATTACCGGTATCTCCAGATACCGCGCCATCAGCGCCGCAGCGCCGGCCTGGGGATGGCGGATCACGATCACGTCCGCGCCCACCGCCCGCAGGGTGTAGCCCGTGTCCAGCAGCGACTCACCTTTCTCGATGCTCGATCCGCTGGAGAGCACCAGTGTGGTCATCGCGCCCAGCGCCTTGGCCGCGATTTCAAAGGAGCTGCGGGTACGCGTGGACGCTTCATAAAACAGCAGCAGCACCCGCTTGCCCCGCAGCAAAGGACGCGGCTTGAGCGGATTCATCCGCCGGGCCAGTTTGAGCAAGCCCAGAATGTCCTGTGCGCCGAGATGTTCAATGCCCAGCAGGGAGCCGCGAGCAGCTTTGTTCATGGTATGCCAGGGTGATCAACGTGTGATGGCCCAACGCGTGAATGACTGGCGTATGAACAACCAGCGTGTGGATAACTAAGGTGTGGGCGTGACGTCTCATCCCACATCAATCAGTCTTGCCGTTCCACCAGTAGAACCTTCTCCGTGTCATCCACTTCACGCAATTTCACTTCGATAATTTCCCGGTCCGAGGTCTGCACCTTGCGCCCAATAAATCCCGCCTCGATCGGCAATTCGCGGTGCCCGCGGTCAATCAGGACGCAAAGCTGAACCTGCTTGGGACGCCCTTCGCGGAACAACGCGTCCATGGCGGCGCGAATGGTCCGGCCGGTGTAGAGAACGTCATCCACAAGGATGATGTTCTTGCCGGCAATGGGGAATCCGATCTCGCTCTTTTGCACCACCGGTTTCGGCCCCAAAGTGGACAAGTCGTCACGATACAGCGTGATATCCAGAGTACCAACAGGAACAGGCGTTTTCTCAATGCGCGCAATCATCTGCCCCAGGCGCTGGGCCAGGGGCACACCGCGCCGCCGGATGCCGACCAACCCCAAATCGGCGGCGCCATTGTTTTTCTCGATGATTTCGTGGACCAGGCGGACCAACGTACGCTCAATTTCAGAGGCCGACATCAGTTGCGACTTCTCGCGCAGGCCCGATGGACGTGGAGATGTTTTGGGAGTCATAAACGCTGCATGATACGCGGGCGACACGATCCGGAGCAAGCTGTCGGAAGACCGGTAAAAGCCTAACTCGTCCCGAATGAGGGAGGTACGCGACTACAACATTCCGCGAGGGGAAAAAAGATCCGCGTTCTGAGAGCCCCATGGAGATATAAGGAGGCAACTCGCAAGTCTTCTGCCGCACCCAAGTCTCGCTGGAACATTGCCCTAAAAGGAGGTATGCCGTTATGCATTGTGGAACCCGGTATCTCAGCTCGCGCATTCCTCGCGCCAGCCCTGACCACTGGCTGTGTCACCAGAACCTATCGCGTCTACGACCCGTACTACAACGTCTATCACCGCTGGGACAATCACGAAACTGTCTACTATCATCAGTGGGTGGTCGAGCATCATCGCGATGATCGCGACTATCGCAGGCTAGATCGCGATCAGCAAAAGCAATATTGGAACTGGCGCCACTGCCATCACGACGATCACGACCACGATCATGACCGCGACCGGCATTAGAACGCACGTTTGACCTAGCACAGACCACGTGGGGACGGGCGTTCTCTTACAAACAAGCCCATCTCTTCCTGTCCCACCGCACCCCGGTTTGGCATTCATGTCCAGGCAAATCTTCTTGAGTTTTCTGGGTACGCACTCGTCGAGCAGCAGCTTCATCGCAGTTGGCTAAGCACGAGCGACTTGGCATGTTCGAGGGCTCGAATGCTTTCCGACTTCGATGGACCTGGCAAGAAGAAACCAACACTCATCGTGTCCCCTGGTCACAGTTGACTTCCATGTCCTCACGCCGGTTGCGGTGTCCGGTAGGTTACACTAAGGGCCTTTTACTACTCTCAGGAGGAATCAGCTATGTCCGAAGCCACCCTCAGTGGCGCCGATTTCAAGAAACAGTTGCGCGATGGCTCGCCCAAGATGGGTCTGTTCCTGAACGCGCACAGCCCGACCGTCGCCGAGCAGCTCGCGTACAGCGGCTATGACTGGTTGCTGGTTGATACCCAGCACGGTCCCATGGGCTACGAAAAACTTTCCGCTATGCTTTCCGGAATTTCGAATGGCGGTGCCAAATCCATGGTTCGTGTTGGCGGATACAACGATCGCCCCGGCATTCAGCAAGCCCTCGACATGGGCGCGGATGGAGTTCTCATCCCCTACATCAACACCGCCGAAGAAGCACGCCAGGCCGTGAGTTGCACCAAGTACCCCCGAGTGGGCACGCGCTCCGTCTACTTTCCTCAACGCAGCATGAACAAGGCAGGACTTCTGGGATACGCCGGCAACTTCAATAACAACGGCATCGTCGCCCTGCAGGTGGAAACCGCCTCATGCATCGAAAACATCGGGGAAATTGCCGCCGTCCCCGATGTGGACATTCTGTTCCTCGGCCAGAACGATCTGTGCATGTCGATGGGCCTTTACGAGAAGTACGAATTTCCCCACATGTACACCTCGCCGGAACTCGGTGCGGCCACCCAGAAACTGGTCGATCATGCGCGCAAAAATAATCTTATTCTCGGACTTTTCCTGTTCGGCACGGCTCGCGTAGGCGAGTTCCTCGAAAAGGGGTTCACCTTCATCAGCGTCGGCAATGATCTGCACCACGTCCTAACCCAGGCCGGTGCCTACGTCAATGACATGGAAAGAATTGCAAAAGAAAAAGGCAAAAACTGGAAGCGCCGCCCCACCGCGCTCTTCTAATTTGGAAGTCTGTGGCGCGAGCGCGCTCGCCCGCGCGACCGCATAAGGCTTAGCGAAAACCTTCGCGAGACCAGTTGTAGTTGGGAACCCGGAAACACCTTTAGCGTGGTTCCGGGCAAGCCTTGTTTGTCGCACGATCCATCTCAGGAGGGACATGAAAGCGAAGCAGATCCTAATTTCCACCGTGCTGTTCGCTGCCGTGCTGGCGTGCGGGATACCGGCCATCGCCCCGTCCGAGGGAAACGAGGTGTATCCCGGCCCCATCGACGTGGACAAGATGGATCCGGCCCGCCGAGCGGTCGGTCCCTACAGCTTCTATGTGCCGCCCTACAATCTTTACTACTTCCATCACATCGACAAGTTGAACATCCAGCAGGACTGGATTCACCGCAATGGACCCGTGTTTGCCCTGCGGGAGCCCTCGGCTCCGTTCTCCGCCAGCTACACCTACGCGAACCAGCGGCACACTGTGGACGAGTATTTTGTCCGCAACTATGTAGTGGGTTTTGTGGTCCTGCACGACAACCAGATCCTGCTGGAGAAGTATTTTCACGGAGCGGATCGGGAGTCGCGATTCCTCTCGAATTCGATGTCCAAGTCGTTCACCTCGGTGCTGGTTGGGGCGGCCATCGCAGAGGGCAAAATCAAGAGTGTGGATGATCGCGTGGTGAAATATCTGCCTTGGTTGCGAGACGGCAGCGGATACCGGGACACTACTATCAAGAACCTGCTGGAGATGGCTTCCGGCGTGAAGTTTGACGAGCAGTACACAAATCCTGATGCCGACATCAGCCGCTATGCCTCGGCTCTGCTGCACGGGGAGCCTTCTTTTCATGATTTGGCACTGTCGATCACAGCGAAGGTAAAGCCGGGGACGAAGTTTGAATATCAGACGATCAATACTCAGGTGCTGGGAATGATTCTGGAAGCGGCAACCGGCCAGACGCTCAATCACTACGCGGAAGAAAAGTTGTGGGGCAAGATCGGCCCGGAGGGTGACGCATTTCTGTTTCGCAGCAAGAAGCAACCCCAGATGTGCGCCGGCTCGAGTCTGAATGTCCGCCTGCGCGACTACGCGCGATTTGGCCTGCTGGCCATGTACGGAGGCACCTTGGAAGGACAGAGAGTGGTGCCGGAGGCGTGGATCAAGGCGTCAACCCAGCCCCAGGACAAAGTTTTGCAGCCCCATCCGAACGGACCCAACGACCATCAGAATTTTGGCTACGGGTATCAATGGTGGCTGCTCTACGATGACGACGGGTCGTTTGCTGCGCTCGGCATCTACGGTCAGACCATTTATGTCAATCCCAAGCGGCATGTAGTGATCGTGCAAACCGCAGCCTGGCCCCTGCCCGACCCGGATGCACGCTGGGATGAAACCATCACAGTAATGCAAACGCTGGCGCGGGAGATACAGCCGTAGCGGCCAACTCGCCACAAAAAAGGCCACGTCCATTTCTGAACGTGGCCTTGATTTGTGCCGAACACTGGAGTCTAGAACAGGTTCCAGAGGAACTGGTTGTAAACATCGTGGTGATACTGCACTTCGGGCGCCTTCACGAAGGTGCCTAGCAGGCGCGGACAGCGGTCAGCCGCTGCCTTTTTCAGGTCCACATATCGCCCTTTCACGTCTTCGCCAAAAAGCGTGGTTGTCCACTCGGCTTTGTCGAAGTTCGCCATCGCGTCATAGATGTTGTCTGGCAGGTAGCGCTCCGCCTGGCGGAGATTCTTGATTTTCGCCGTGTCGCCATCAATGCCCGTCTTGAAGATCGAGAGCATCACCATGTAAGGATTCGCGTCCGGAGCCACCGAGCGCACTTCCACCCGCATGCTCTTTTCGTTGCCGATAGGAATGCGAATCATGGAGCCGCGATCCACTGCCGAAGCCTTGAGCTGGTTCGGCGCTTCGAAGTGCGGATCCAGCCGCCGATAAGCATTCACACTCGGATTGAGCAGAAGGCAGATGTCATTGCCGTGCGTGAGTAAGCGGTCCACAAATGACCAGCCCAGCTTGCTGAGCTTTTCTTCGCCTTTCGGATCCCAGAACAAATTCTTGCCGCCCTTGCTGATCGACACATTGGTGTGCATGCCGCTGCCATTCACGCCCACGACTGGTTTCGGAAGGAAGCTGGCGGTCAGACCCATGTTGGTCGCAACCTGCCGGCAAACCAGTTTGTAAATCTGGATCTGATCGGCCGCAGCCACGACTTCGCCGTATCCGTAGTTGATTTCGAACTGTGAGGGCGCTACTTCAGGATGGTCTTTCTCGTTTTGGAAGCCCATGGCGCGCTGCACTTCAGCGGTCGTATCGATAAACGTACGCAGCAAGTCGCCGGGCAGCGAGTGGTAATAGCCGCCGGTGTTGACATACTCGAACTTGCCGGTTTCGTGGTAACGTCGCTCCGCATCCGGGCCTTTGAAGAGGAAGCCTTCAATTTCATTGGCGGCGTTCAGGGTGTAGCCTTCGTCCTTATAAAGTTTGTCGGCATACAATTTCAGAATCCCGCGAATGTCGGCGCCGTACGGTGTGCCGCCCTTATCAATCACGTCGCCGAAGACCAGCACTTTGCCCGACCCGAAATAATCGGCTGGAGCCCAGTAAAACGCCGCCCAGTCGATCCCCAGCCGCAGATCGCTTTCCCGCTGCGCCGTGAACCCGCGAATCGACGACCCGTCAAACGTCAGGTTGTCCCAGCTCTGGATGAGGAACTTCTTGTCGTAGTCCAGCATGTGCAGCCGGCCTTCGAGATCGCTGAAAAGCACGGTCACGGCCTTGATGCGCTTCTCATCGGTCAGGTATTTGAGGCGCTCCTCCTGAATCTTGTGCAGCGCAACGCGGTTCTTGCGCTGCTCCTTCGCCTTCAAATTCAACTGTTCCAGTTCGTCATACGACAGTGCCAGGAAGTTACGCAGTTCGTTCGACATGAATCTCCTTAAGTGTGACTTTCGATCTGACCTACGGTGGGGATCGTACGGCTGGTTCGCAACTGTCAGGATATCGCGAGCCCCATCCCGCGGCTAATTAAAAAACCTTATAAGCCATATTGAAGAGATTTATTCAACTGCGGCTTAGCTGCGCATCGTACGCGTGGCCGGGTGCCCCATCCTTGCGGTTTTTGTTTAGTCTCACGACATCCTTTACAAAGGTTCCGGGACATTCTTCACACTGCGGCACATGCCCGGGAAGACGATGGATGTGCGAGAACAACGGGTACGGTTTGTAGTGGCGGCGAGCCGGCTGGAGAAGCCGTTCTCTGCCTTGTGCGAGGAGTTCGGGATATCGCGTCCCTCCGAGAATGCTCTGGTACCAGCGTGATCAAAAGATCAAAAGTGGGGGGCATCAAGATCTAGGATAATAGGTGCAACGGAAAAGGCCACGCTGCTTTCGCAACGTGGCCTTTGTTTATGCCGGCAACGACCTACTCTCCCACACACTTTCGCGTGCAGTACAATCGGCCCTGCGGGGCTTAACTTCCGTGTTCGGTATGGGAACGGGTGGATCCCCCGCGGTAAGATCACCGACAAGTCGGAGCCGTCAGCTATCAGCCGTCAGCTAGTGCTGGTGCTGACTTACATGGCCGATGCCCGGCAAACTTGTAAGCGCCCACAACCGCCGCCTCAATTCTTATGCTGAGAGCTGATAGCTGAGGGCTGAGGGCTAGCTTTCAAAGAGCGTTCTTATGAGGACAATGCCTCACAACTGAATAGATTGGGTGTGGCTTACTTTCATATTTGTTTGCTTCCGATTTCAGCCCACACTACTTTCGGCTTTTCGTCGGCGCACAACCATCAGTATTAGTCTTCAGTCTCATCCAGGTTCTGACGAGTCATTGAAGGCGCTGCAGCTTTCGAACAGTTTCGAACTGAAAGCTGGCAGCTGAATGCTGACGGCTGTTTTTCATGCACCGAGTAAATTTTATGGTCAAGCCGAACGGGCGATTAGTGCGGGTAAGCTTCACACATTACTGCGCTTTCACTTCCCGTCTATCAACCAGGTGGTCTTCCTGGGCCCTTCTTATCCCTTACGGGTTGGGAGATCTCATCTTGAGGAGTGCTTCCCGCTTATATGCATTCAGCGGTTATCACAACCGAACTTCGCTACCCAGCTATGCCGTTGGCACGACA
>CATPBJ010000209.1 GCA_955652395.1 uncultured Terriglobales bacterium
GATCATAAAACACCCCCGCCCCGCCACGAATCACGGTCTTGCTCTTCGTACTTGGCGCATATGCAAAACCGAGACGGGGCGCGAAATTGTTTGGATCGTCATGAAAGTAGTTCTGCCAGTAATACCGCATCCCCAAAGAAATAGAGAGATTCGGTTTCAATCGAATATTGTCCTCCACGAAGCCCGACAAAGTCTTTTCCACGAAGACCAGGTGGCCCTGCCCACGCTGGACCAGATACGTTGAGGGCTGGCCTGCTTCATAGGCCGCGAGGCTTCCGAATGTGTACGTGCCTTCTGTGTTGGTGAAGTCGTCCATTCCTCTGCGGCTGATGTCTGGCACATCGATTCCGAATCTTAGCTCGTGCTTTCCGGTCACGTAGGAAACGATGTCGGTTCCGTCGAAGTGATACTCCGTCCGGCGGGAGTCAGCTTGCGCCCCTCCCCCAGTGAATGCGCCCGATACGACGATCTGTGCATTGGAATTCTGACCTGTCGTGGGAGTGTCAAAGTGACCGACAAGAAATCTCAATTGATTCAACCATTTCTGAGAAAAGACATGCAGGTAGCTGACATTGATCTCATGCTCTTGGAACTTCAAGTTGGTGCCGGCTTCGGGTAAGACGGTTCCGCCGACCCCCTGATTCATTACGGTCTTTCTCTCGTAAGAATATCCAATCCAAAATAGATCCCCTTTCCCTAGGTCGCGAAATACGCGACCAGAGCCGAAAAAGTGCCGTGTGGGGTTGGGGACGTTCTCGTTGATTGAGCCACGTACTCCTGCAGCCACGATAATGGCCTCCTGATCGTCTTCGTCTCTGTCGAGCGACAATAAGAAGGTCGTTTTCTTGCTCTTTCCCAGCGGTCCGGTCAGAGAACCCTCGTAATAGTGCCTCTGCTCGGATGGCTTTACAGTGGCGAAAGGGTTGCTGGCATCGAACAACGAGTCTCGGAACATAAAGTTCATGGAGCCGTGAACCTCGGGCGTGCCGCCTTTGGTGGTGATCTCCAGCCTCGCGCGGCCCGGTCGTGAAAAGAGCGCCGAGTAGGGATTCTGGTTAATCTTCACTTCTTTGACAGCAGAGGCGGTCACACCGGGGCCGTTTGCCTCTACCCCGTTCACGACCAACGACACTCCATTCGTTCCGATCGCGCTGTCGTCGAGGAAACGCGAGAGGGTGGTGACATAGTCCTGATCGAAAACCGGCACCCGGTCCAGGGCCGCCCGGTCAACGGTGTTAGCGTTCTGATTTTGTGCGATCTCAGTGCTGACCCGCGGAGCGGATGTGTCTGCCTCTACGTCGATCTGCTCATCCCTAACAGAGATTGGTAGAACGATGCGGACGAACGAACTCGATCTTGTTCCCAAGCTCAGTATCTTCGTGGTTTCACGAAAGCCTTCATGTTGAACATCTAGCAGGTAATCGCCGGAGCTCAAGTTGTCAAAGTGGAAGTTCCCTAAGGCGTCTGTCGTTGTCTGTGGGCTCAGAACCCCGTTCCGACGGAAGGTGACCTGTGCGCCAACGATTGCCGCACCGGAGGGATCGAGAACAACTCCCGCAATTGAGCGCGCATGCGGAGCCGTTTGAGACTGAGACCCCGTCACAAATGCGGCGAGTAACAAAATGAAAGTCGCCCAATGTCTCATCGTGAGTCTTCCAGATCTGACGAACGAACAGTGTCCCTCAAGCACGTCTGCCATACTCCCCCGAAACAACCGGTTTTTTGGCAACACCGAAAAGAACGCGGGTATTTGAACCCTTGTGACGTTGTAGCAGGAATATTCTGACACACTGGTCTGGAATACGATGAAAATGATAAATCTGTGTGGGCTGTTTCGTGAATGCACAAAATTCAGCAAAATCGTGCCGAGATCTCGCTACCGAAACCCTAGACGGACCAACCCTTCAAGACCGTTGGAGGTGTCTGTTCCTGCATCTCACTGGCGCACTGCATTTCCTCGTAGCAGATCTGGAAAACAGTCAGGGCAGCAACAGCCTGTAACGAGACCCTGCGTGGAGAACAGTTCGTAGCTAAACAAGGCAGGATTTGATTGGCACAGGTCACAGACGGATTGCGCTTCACGATTCGGCACATCGAGATTGGACAAAGTGCACTCCCTAGACGCTCTGTCCTTTAGTCGCCTGCCTGATATCGGGAGCACTGTCTTTCTTACATTCATAAGACTTGTTTTGTCAAGCGAGAGCACATGAAGCCCACGCGCTTTTACTGATTCGGCAGGGTAACAGCCGTGAAGCGCGATTGAGCAACTCGACCTCAAGTCGCACTCCGATTCCTACTGATGTTCTACGCACGACACTTTGTGATTCGGTGTGTTCTTTATACCGATCATTCTGCTCTTGACAGTGTAGTCTTAACGTCGTAAGACTAAGAGCTTGATCGTGGAAGCATACAGTTATTGGCGCACCCACATGCCACATGCGCCGGGAAGACTGCCGGAACTATTTAGTTGCTAAACTTCGGTTGGGCTCAGTAATATCCGGCGAATGCTCTTTCTGCCATCAGGTCTTATTGGCCAGAGGCGTTGGAGTCGAGATACCGGAGCAGTTGGCCAACATGCTTAAGCACGCATTCGTTGAGCACGTTTGCGACGAACACTTCCCACGGGTCGTAAACGATCGAGGACACGATCAGAGGTTACGGATCGAACCGTTTCGAGGGCTCGTTCACCGTCCGGGATCCGCAATCTCGAGGTGAAGATTAACGGCTTGGCAGACCATTGGTTAGCCTGCCTTCGCGTGTGCCCAGTCAGAAAAAATCGGATATATTGAAGATAACAACAATGAAGAGCTCCTCGATGTTATGGTTTGTGACTATGGTTTTCGGGTCCAGCCTGTGTCTCAGAACTGGGCTCTCACAAACCCAACCCGCCAAAAAACCACCAAAGGCCGTCCGAGTAACGGGATGCTTGGTTAAGGGCGACGAGCCCGGAGAGGTCTGGCTTGCGGAGAAAGACGGGACGATTTATGGTCTGGAGGGCTCGAAAAGCGAGTTGAGTGCAAACCTTGGCCACAAAGTGATTGTGACGGGCTATGTGCTGCCGGAGGATAAGGAAGAAGCCGACAAAGAAACGAAAAAACAGCACAAAGGCGGCAGAGTTGAAAACGCCGACTTTCGTGTACTCAAACTCGAGACGATTGGCACAAAATGTAGGCAGTAGTCGCGGGAGAAATGACTCCGAAGCTTGAGAAGACAAAAGCGCGCCTGCGCCAGGTGTACCTCGACTCTGAGGTTCGACTCTGAGGTTGACAATATAGTCTTAATAAGTTAAGACTCAGTAAACGCGCATCGCGCCGTCGGATAGCATCCCTGGGTAAACCGGACCCTGATACAAATGTGTGGAATTCTCGGGTATTCCCATACCGCGCACCCCTTACCGTCCGGGCTGCTAGTTGCAGCCCTGGAGGCCCTAGCGCACAGGGGGCCTGACCATCAGGGAAGTTTTTGCTCGGAGCACATCTCACTGGGCGCGACTCGCCTGCGCATCCTTGACCTGGAGGCAGGCGATCAGCCGCTTTTCAGCCCTGATCGCGATGTCGTCATTGTCTTCAACGGTGAGATTTTCAATTACCACGAATTGCGCGCTCAGCTGGAAGCGGAGGGATTCGGCTTCGAGACAAGCTGCGATACCGAAGTCGTCCTCAACGCTTTTTTGCGCTGGGGCAGCTCATGCTTCTCACGGTTGCGCGGGATGTTCGCGATTGCCATTTGGGTAAGGTCCGAAGGCCGCCTTGTTCTGGCCCGCGACCGCGTGGGCATTAAGCCCCTGTACTACTGTCTTCAGGATGGTGAAATCTATTTTGGCTCTGAGCTTAAGTGCATCCTCCTGCACCCTGCGGTTCGCCGCAACATCTGCCTGTCCGGGCTGAACTGTTATCTCAGCTTGAATTACGTTCCTGGCCCTCTCACCTTAGTGGAAGGTATTACCAAGCTCATGCCAGGCCACCTGCTGGAGTGGAGGGACGGAGAGTGCACTATCCGCTCCTATGTCCCCGCTGCGACTGCCGTAAACGCTCCGCGCTCAGTGGAGGCAGCCTGCGATGAACTTGACAGCCTGCTAACACAATCTCTGAAAGAGCAACTCGTTTCGGACCTCCCCGTGGGTATTTGGCTCAGTGGAGGCCTTGACTCTTCGACCATCCTGCACTACGCGGCGAGCGCCTATCAGCATCCGTTGCAAACGTATTCCATCACTTTCCGGGGGCGCTCGTTCGACGAGAGTAAATATATCAGAGAGGTCAGCGGCCACTTCGGAACCCAGCACGTGGATTTGGACCTGACCGCGAGCGCCGACCTCGTAGAGGCGATCGAGCAGATCGCCTATTACTCCGACGAGCCTAGCGCGGACGCCGGAGCCTTGCCACTCTGGTTCCTGGCTCAGATGACCAGCAGAGATGTCACCGTCGTCCTGACAGGTGAGGGCGCAGACGAATTATTCGGAGGCTACCTGACCTATCAGGCCGATCGCTACTGCGCCCTGGCGCACAAGATTCCCGCCCAACTGCGGAAGGCAGCCTTGGCGTTTACGATGCATCTGCCGGTATCCGACGAAAAGATCGGCTTCGAATATAAGCTCAAACGGTTTCTGCAAGGATCCCTGTTGTCACCCGAAATGGCGCACGTGTTCTGGAACGGAACATTTTCGGAAGCTGAAAAGCAGCGGCTATTCTTGTTTGCCGATGCGGGTCCACTCGCAGAGCTGCTCGCTGACATGGGCGATGGTGGCGGTCTGCAGCGCTATTTGGACTTCGACCAGCGCTACTACCTAGCCGACGACATCCTCTACAAGGTAGACCGCATCAGCATGGCGCATTCGCTCGAGGTCCGCCCTCCCTTTCTCGATCAGCGAATCGTTGACTTCGCTGGCCGCTTACCGGAGCGATTCAAGCTGCGAGGATCGAATTCCAAATACGTACTACGCCGCCTGATGAAGGACAAATTGCCCCGTTCCATTCTGCGGCGGCCTAAAATTGGCTTCGACGTCCCCATTCACGAGTGGCTCCGAGGCGTTCTTCGGCCCTTGCTGTTGGATACGTTGTCTCAGGACGCCGTCTTGGCCAGTGGGTTATTCCATTGGCCTGCCGTGAAGCAACTGGTAAGCGCACACTTGGAGAGAAGAGCGAACCTTGGTTATCACTTATGGGGCCTGATGGTCTTATTGATCTGGATGAAGCGATGGAGGATCGAGTTGGCGTCCGACGAAGTGCGGCTGACGAATCCAATCGTCGAGGTCCTCGACGGGGCTGGATTGTAGTTCTGGTGGCCTCCCTCGTTTTCCTCACTAACATCGCTAGCCCACCTCGTCTCATGGATGACGTGGACGCAGTCCAGGCACAAATCGCCCGCAACATGCTGACCTCAAGAGACTGGGTCACCGCCCGGTTGGACGGCGTCCCCTATCTCGAGAAGGCGCCGCTCATCTACTGGATGATCGCAGTGTCTTATGAAATCTTCGGCGTCCATGATTGGGCTGCCCGTTTACCCCTAGCTATCTTCGTAGTGCTCTTGTGCTGGGTAACCTACCGTTTCGGACGCTGGGCGTTTGACGAGGAAGCCGGCCTCTACGCGGGCATCGCTCTCGCCACTTCGGCCGGATTGTTCTTGTTCACCCGGATTCTGATCCCGGATGCCATGCTCACTCTGAGCATCACGGGTGCCATCTGGGCATGGTTGTCACTGCTCGAACCCGAGGAACATCTCCCCCTTCGCTGGTCGGTCATGCTGGGAGCGTGTCTCGGAACCGGCTTATTGCTTAAGGGCCTGATCGCCGTGGTTTTTCCGGTACTAGCGGGCATTGCCTACATGGCCCTCACGCAACAACTCTTCTCTATCAAGTCGTGGCGTCGCTTAACTCTCGGGACCGCGAGTGCCGTCGCCTTGGCGATTGCCGTGCCGTGGCATGTGCTGGCAGTCTTGCGCAACCCACCGTACTTTGCATTTTCGATGCACAGTGCGCCCGGAGAATACCATGGGTTCTTCTGGTTCTATTTCATCAACGAGCATCTCTTGCGTTTTCTGAACTTGCGCTACCCGCGTGATTACAACACCGTGCCCAGGCTGTGGTTCTGGCTGCTGAACCTGGTCTGGATCTTCCCGTGGTCGGTCTATCTGGTCGGCATTCCCAAGTTGGCATTCAGTGGCGCTTCGCGCGCCGAACGAACGCGATTGATGGCGCTGTGCTGGGTAGGCGTAGTGATGTTGTTCTTCACTTTCTCAACAACACAGGAGTACTACTCAATGCCGATCTATCCCGCATTGGCGCTCCTGGTTGGATCAGCGATCAGCGCTGGAGGTCGAGGGGTGCGTGCGGCCACGAGAGTTCTTCTCGTGATTTTTACGCTGCTGTGCGCGGCCCTCACAGTCTTGCTTGGAGTGGTCTCGCGTTTGCCAGCTGGGAGCAACATCTCCACAGCCCTGACCCAACACCCCGAACTCTACACATTGTCGATGGGACACATCCGAGACCTGACGCTCAACGCATTTGCCTATCTGAAGCTGCCGCTGGCGATCGCGGCGATCGCGTTCGGGATAAGCGCAGTTGGGATCGCCGGGTCGAGAGGCAACGTCAAGAGAGTCGTTCTGGTCATCGCTGCCAGCATGGCCCTGTTCTTTCAGGCCGCCCGAATTGCTCTTGTCCGATTCGACACGTATCTGGGGTCCTACCCTTTGGCTCAAACTCTGCAGCAAAGTCCCCCGGGACAACTGATCGAAGCTAACTCTTATTACGCCTTCTCGTCGGCCTTCTTTTACACTGGTCGCAAAGCACTGCTGCTCAACGGCCGCAACAATAATCTGGAGTATGGCTCTTACGCGCCGGGAGCTCCCAACGTGTTCATTGACGACCGCGAGTTCGTATCGTTGTGGACGGGAACAGGCCGGTGCTACCTGCTCGCCTACGGGGCGGAAATGCCGCATCTGGAGCAGCTGGTAGGGCGATCCAACCTGCGCGTGGTAACCGAGAATGCCGGCAACTATTTGCTGACCAACTATGCGCTTCCCTAACGCGACGGCCGCGCGCGTGATTCGCTGGGAGGAGAGCGTCCGCTTTGCCTGGTGGGCGTTAGCTGGCGATAAGCTGAAAGCTTCTCTTACCATGCTGGGAGTTGTGATCGGCAGCGCTGCGATAGTGCTGGTCGTAACCATCGCCTCCACCGGCAAGGTCTACATGATCTCGCAAATCGAGGGGATCGGCGCCAACCTTGCTTACGCCACGCTTGATCGCAACGGAGTGTCCTCCATTCTGGACGACGAATTGACACCGGATGACCTGGTGGCTGTGCGCCAGACCCTTCCCGCGGTTAGCGCGGTTGCCGGAACCTACGACATCCATGTCGACTTTCAACTTCGTGGCATATCGGTTCACCCTCGCTTGGTTGGCGTCACCCAGGATTTTGAGAAAATCCGCAACCTGCAGATTACCTCGGGCAGATACTTCGATGCAGAGGACTTCCGGGCCCACTTCAAGGTCTGCCTGATCACTGACCACCTGTCCCAGACCGCGTTTGGCCTCGATCCTGCTGTGGGCAACACCATTCACCTCGACCAGTTTCGTTGCACCATCATTGGGACGTTCAAAGAGGGAGTGCCCACCTTCGGGCAGTCTGAGATACAGGATGATACGTTGCTCATTCCGTTCCCCCTGGTGAAGGCCATCACGGGCGACAACTTCTTTCAGGTGCTGTACGCGCAGGCATCATCCTCCGTTGAGGTGCCCGACCTGACACTACAGATGAGTCATTTGTTGCACGGCCGTCACCGCAAGGAAGCACGTTATACCGTCGAGAATTTGTCTTCCCTTCTTCAGATCGCAAACAAGATTTCATTCGCCATGAGCGCGGTGCTGATTGCGATTGCCGTCCTGACTCTGATCACCGCCGGAACGGGCATTATGAGCATTATGCTCGTCAATGTCTCTCAGCGAACTCACGAGATTGGGGTGCGGAAGGCACTGGGTGCCAGACCGGATGAGATCCGGGTCCAGTTCTTGTTGGAGGCATTATTCATCAGTTTTGGCGGAGCCGTGGTGGGTGTGGCAACTGCACTTGGACTCGTCTGGTCGGTCGCGCGCCTGACTGAGAATATCGTCCCGATCGGCATTTCCTGGACGGCAGTCGCTGTTGCACTCGTGGTTTCCAGTGGGGTCGGAGTGCTGTTCGGGTATCGCCCCGCCAGTGAAGCCGCGAACTTGAATCCCATCGACGCGCTGCGGATCGAGTGACAGTCATTCGCCGCCAGTGTTAGGTCGACGTAATCATCCCCTTTCCGATACCGGGCCCGCTAGTCTGACGAGACCACCAAGACATGAAAGCTTCCGGGTACGATCTTGGGACGGGGGTGTGGATTGTCCGCAGTTGCCTCAGGAGCAGCACCCAGCTGCGCCGCGGACAAATAGATCTTGTGAGTCTTAGTATCAAGAGCCATGGTACGAGCACTCTTCTCGGTGGGTACGTTCGCGAGGACGGTATATTTATCGGGACTATCTTGCCTCACAACCGTTAGGGTTCCCTCGCCATTGGAAGAAAAGGCCAATTTGCTTCCTGGATCGTAAGCCGCCGCATCGGGGCCATCCCCGATTGCCACGGTAGTGATCAGTTGACCAGAATCCGCGTTCACAATGGCCATCTTCTTATTCGAGCACACAGAAAACAACCGTCGCGATTCTACGTCGATCGCGAGGCCCGAAGGTTCTTCACAGGGGGAGAGCGACCAGGTTTTCTTTACCTTCAAAGCTTGGGGATCGAGCTGTACGATTTCGCTCTTGTCCTCAATGTTGGCGTAAACATTGCCCTTTCCGTCGCTCACCGGGAACTCTGGCTTGCCATCCAGCGCGACTGTGCCTGCAACCTTGCCGGAGGCAGCGTCAATCGCTGTCACATCATTGCTTCGGCCATTGAACGCAAATACGCGCTTGCTGTAAGCATCATACAAAATACCGTCGGGATTCTTACCTGTCGCTACCTTCTGCAGGACGGCGTGCGATTTCAAGTCGAAAATGACAACTACGTCGTCGCCACCATCGCTGATGTAGCCCCGGTTGAGATCAGTGGCCACCGCGATGCCATGTATGCGTTTCATCCCGGTGATGGTCGCGATTGGGCTTTGTGAGGCGAGATCTACGACCACAACCTCGGTGCCATGGGACACGTAGAGCTGCCCATTCACAGAGTCCACGAAGAGGTAATCCCAGCCGCTGTCGCCCTCGAGTGGAACTCGGCCGCTGATCTTGTACTGCTGTGCACTTGCGCCGGTTGAAAATCCCAACAGAAGAAGTCCAGTGATCAGAAGCAAGCTCCGCATAAAAACTCTCCTCGGTCCCGAAATGTGACTTCAATCTCTTGAAGTCTTACTCGCGTAAGACTACCATGTCAAGAACGTGGTCGGGGCGCCACTGACTGAGGAGACTGAGTGCCAAAGGCGTTTGAAGTCGCCGTCTCAGCATTACTGACTGTAGTACTGGCTTTCATCATCTGGTTGATTTTGCTGCGTTAGCGCTCTATGGGTTGCCATTGAGCAACCGATCAGGACGCTTACTGATGGTGGCTTAGTTATTGATCATCAGTCGGCTAAGCTGTTAATCTTTGTACGCGGATGAACATCCTCCGTGAAGAGTGTACGCTCACTAGATGGTTTGCCTTCGAACCTGAAGAGAGGCAACGTTTGCATAGGGGAGTCATACCGACTGCGGCGGAGTTCCGCTTGCTCGAAATTCTTTGGAGCCTAGGAGAGGGCACCATTGAGGATTTCCTGCGTATTTCGGAAGAGGACTATCCGCTGAACTACAAGACTGTCCAAACTGTCTTGCGGATTATGGAGAACAAGAAATTCGTCAGTCACTCAGTGCGCGGGCGCGCTTTTGTATATCGATCTCGAGTGAAGCGCAGCGAAGTGAGCCGCAGCTCTTTACGCTCCTTGCTGGACAGGTATTTTCGCGGTTCTCGCTCTGAGCTGCTCGTAAATCTGTTGGAGAATGAGCATATTGACGACACCGAATTGCAGGAACTCGAACGTCTGATTCGCAGTTATCGCAAGGCGAGCATCTCGAAGCGGCAAAATAGTCGTTGAAAGTCGGGAGATTATGTGGTTCGACAGTTCCCTGGCGACTTTCAGCCTTTGGATCACATATTGTGTACAGGTCGCGCTTGCCTACCTGACGATGGTGTGCATTTGCGCTTTCATTCAAAATCCCCGCGCTCGCGTACGAATGTGGGGATGCTTCTTGTTCCTGACGATTACGGCATGGCTGCTCTTGTGCGCTCCAACCCAGGCGTTGGGCCCAGTTCGTTTCGCATTCCACTCAGTATCGTTACCACCTACATCGAACCTTCGTGTGGCGCTGCCGGTGACAAGCGCCAGGGCTTCCTACCTTGCCAGACTTACGACGGCGGCTTGGGTAGTCTATGTCTCTGGATTGCTTGCCTCGCTTTTGCGTTTGCTTTTCAAGTCAATGCGGCGTAGAGCTGTGCTGCGCCGGCGGCAACAGCCTTCATCTCAGTTGCAGTTACTTTTTGTACGACTCTGCGGCGAGTTGGGAATTAGCCGTAGTGAATTGAGCCTTGTATCAGAGCTGCGTTCTCCCGGCACCTGTTACTGGCTGCGCAGTCACGTCCTGCTGCCCACCGAACTGGTGCCCCAACTCGACAGCGATCAACTGGCTGATGTTCTCCGGCATGAACTGATCCACGTTAGACAGCACGACTATTTGTGGGATCAACTCGCGGCGCTGGCATGTCGGTTGGTTTTCTTTCACCCGCTGATGTGGTTGGCTTATCGACAGTTGCGATGGGAGCAAGAGCTGGCATGTGACTACAGAGTCGTAGAGGAACGGAAGGAGGCACGGTTGCCATATGCCGAGTGCCTTACCAGACTCGCCCGACGGTTTGGGGAAGAAAGCAGAGCTTCGGAGGGAATCGGTTTTTCCTCCTCTAAGTCTTTGCTTGCCATCAGAGTTCGTGCACTCTTGACGGAGCCTTCATCATATTCAGCCTTTCACAAGGCGGCCCGAGGAGCCCTAGTAGCGATCGTGACAACTGTGGCGTTGTTGTCAGTTCCCCGTTTGGGCCTCACTCTGTATTCGCCGGTTCCCCTTGCTGCTTTGTTAATTCGATCTCGCCACCTCCCAAACCATTCCACAGCCAAAAAACGACTCTCTTCACCGGCCAAAGCAATGACTGCAAAGTCTCCGTGGAAGCCACTTCAATCTGAACCCCCACTGCCAGTAAATTTATTTTTAGATTCTCATTCAACATCTTTGCCAGTTCTACAAAACTCATCAACAGAGGGGACGAGTACTGCCGAGGCGGGCTCCACCCACTCCGACAGGAGCAATGATTCGGCTCGACTACACGCCTCGGGTCGCGCCTGGGACGAAAGTCCTATGCCGCTAGCAAGCCCTCCCAAGTGGCGCAGGCTAGCGGTCGGAGCCATCACCGGTGGGGTGGCTCTCGCAACTGGTCGAGTCGATGTGGACGATGTAGACGGTCCTCGCAAACGGGACCGCTAAACGGGTCGTCTAGGGAGGTCTTTTCTTAATCGGCTGAGCGCATTTAGAAGAGAATGGAACCACGAGATTCGCTCAGGTCATCCGGATTCCTCTCCGCTGGGCTGGCAGCTTGGAGTGTGTCCCGGCGGCGCCTTGAGAGGCAGAAGACCCTTCTCAGATGAGGTTTTGCCGCAAGGTTTGGCGCTCCAGCTCGCGTTCCCAGCGCGCCAGGACTAGCGTTGCGACTCCGTTGCCGATCATGTTGACCAGAGCGCGAAACATACTCAGGAAGCGGTCGATGCCTAGAATCAACGCCATGCCTGCCACGGGAATGCTTGGGATCACCGAGAGCGTCGCTACCAATGCGATAAACGAGGCGCCCTGCACGCCGCTCGCCCCTTTCGACGTCAGAACCGCAACCGCCAAAATGGTCAACTGCTGAGTCAGAGTGAGGTGCGTGTTTGTGGCTTGCGCCACGAAGAGGGCGGCCATAGTCATATAGAGGCTGGTGCCGTCAGTGTTGAAGGTGTAACCGGTTGGGATAACTAGTCCCACCAGCGACTTCGAACAACCCAGTCGTTCCAGCTTCGACATCAAAGTGGGGATCGCGGTTTCTGACGAACTTGTCGCCAGCACCAGCAGAATCTCCTCCCCGATGTGAAACAGGAAACGGAAGATGCTGAAGCCAGCCGCCCAGGCAATTGCACCCAGCACGACAACGATAAATAACACAGACGTGAGCCAGAACGCTCCGATTAATCGGGCCAGTGGGCCCAGGGAGGCAAGGCCGAACTTGCCGACCGTGTATGCCATGGCACCAAAGGCTCCAATGGGTGCGAACTTCATCAGAATATTGACGACGCCGAATACCGCATGGGTCAAGGCATCCACCAGGTCAACCAACAGCTTCGAGCGCGGTCCGACGGTTGCTAGAGCGAAGCCAAACAAGATTGCAATGAGGACTACCTGCAGAATGTCCCCTTTGGTAAAGGGGTCGAATACTGTGGTCGGAATGATGTGCATCAGGAAATCAGTCACGGTCTGGGCTCTGGCCTGTCCGGCGTAATCCGCGACCGACTTGACATCCAGGGTAGCCACATTGACGTTGAACCCACTGCCCGGATGTACGAGGTTGCCAACCAAGAGGCCGATCAGCAAGGCCAGCGTGGAAACAACCTCGAAGTACAGTAACGCCATGCCACCGACGCGGCCCACTTTCTTTAAATTTTCCATGCCGGCGATCCCAGTGACAACAGTACAAAAGATGATCAGCGTGATGATCATCGTGACAAGCCGGACGAAAGCGTCTCCTAGTGGCTTCATGGCGACAGCCCGCTCGGGTCGCAAGTAACCAAGCGCCACCGCTGCGACTATGGCCAGCAGCACCTGCACCCAGAGGACACGGTAGAAAGGGAGCTCGGGCGAGCCCGGCTGCGTACCTGCCTGTCCTGCCTGCGCTTCCTGAATAGCCGCCATGGTTAAATCCCTGTTTGCGTGAGTTGCTCAGAACTCTTTTGAATCGTGGGTTTGGCCTTGCTCGCGTTCTTCGGCGGATGCCGCATCAGGTTGGGAGCCTAGTGACCGTCCTTGCCCGGTTCGAACTCAAGCGTGCGCACCAGCCACGGGATAATCACTTGTTTGAATATGACGGGATCGGGCCATACCTTCACCTGCCGCCCGAGATGGCCACCCTGGGGATTGATCCAGGCTGTCTTCGGAACGTCCCCTTTACTGAGAAGCAGGTAAATGTCGGAAATCGGTACTTGGGTGTCGAGCACCCCAGCTAAGACGAGCATGGGTGCCATCGGCTTTCCAAGCAGGCCCTGTTTGACAAGCGACATCTTCGGCAGTGCTTCCGCCATTTCGTCCACAGTTTTCACATTGTCGAAAATAGCCATGAGCGCCGGCACCTGGTCGAACAGATATTCACGGTTGCCCAAAAGCGAGTTCATCAAGAAGTTTTTTTGGAAGAAGGCATCTACCGGAGGCGACTGAGCGCTGGCACCTTTCAAGCGCGAGCGCTCGACGATCGCCATTTTCGTCGCCCAGTAAGCACCCCAACTGACGCCGTGCATGGCGATACGGGTGCTGTCCACTTCTGGCCTGGTCTGGAGATAGTCCAGCACACGGGACAAACTGCGTTCCGCGGTTTCACTCACTTTGATGGGAGACTGCCCGGTGCCGGGGCCGTCCACTGCGAGGTAGCCAATGCCGTAGGGAAGAATCGCCGCGAAGCTCTCGGTGAGATCCTCCTTCCGGCTGTCCAATCCGTTTACAGCAATCACGAGCGGCACTGGACTCTTCGTATTTTTCGGCAGGCGCATGTAGCCGACGATCTCCTTCCCTTCGAACGGAATACGAACAATTTCTAGGGGCGGATCCCAGAAGCGGGCGTGGGCCAGAAAAGCCTCGATCGCTTTCTCGTAAGAGCGCTGCTTGCCGGGCGATGCGGGGATCGGCCAGCGTCCGAAGGAGTAGAGCCGCCAGGCGCGCACATAGTCGGCATTGGCCTTTGTGGAATCCGTCTTCTCCAGGGACTTTGCCTCGTTGAAATACCGATCGGCAACGCGCATGAAGCCCACGGCCCACTCGTCTTTGTCAGCGGTGTGAATGCTCTCGAATGCCTCTTTGACGTCGGCGGGATCGAGGCCGATCATAGGATACTGGCCGACTTCGGCCCGATGAATTGCCTCAGCCTTGACCTCATCGATGGTGCGCTCGCGGCGTTCCTCCGCGAGAGCCGTTGCCGACACGACTAGAGCGCCTGCCATCAACAACGCTGAGAGAATGAATGGAGTTCTGTTCTTCATGACTTGTGGTTCCATTTCGTCTGGCCCGCAGTGGAGTAAGCGAAATCTATGAACAAAGGCCGGACGAAATGAGTCCGGCCCTTAGAGTCAATGTTGTGGTTTGCCCTAGAAAATGAACTTCAGGCCCAGTTGCACCGCGCGGCTGCCTCCCGACCCGATGACGGGATTGGCGGCTGCTACGTCCGGCGTAGCGCACCCGCAACCGAAGGGACGGACTGAAGGATCGTTCAGACCAAAACCGTTTTGTCCGCCGTAAGGATTGGCAAAGTTAGGATGGTTGAAGATGTTGAAGAACTCGGCGCGGAACTGGGCCCGCACGCGCTCCCCGAAATGCCAGTTCTTGGCCAGCGAGAAATCGAAATTCCTGAAACCGGAGTCCTGGAAC
>CATPBJ010000210.1 GCA_955652395.1 uncultured Terriglobales bacterium
ATATGAAATCTCACCAGATTTCTGAAGATGCTCTGAAAGAAGTGAAGAGCGCACTCCAACTATATTGCGCACGTGTTTCAGACACCGATCTAAGTGATGCGTCGAAGGCCTTCTACATTGATTTTGCCGATTGTTTTGTGACATGGCTAGATGGAGAGTTTGAACCGGGTTCGCGAGCGAATCCGTGCAAGCGGCGACCGAGAGGAGATCCGACTGCTCAGGCGTCGTAGGTTGGGAGCGAGGCTTCTTAGACAAAACGTATGTTCTTTTTAGACCACATCTGGCTAATCCCGCTGCTCCCCGCCCTTGGTGCGGCCATCATGTTCTTTTTCGGCCGTAAGCTCCAGAAGGCGACCGTAAGTGCGGTATGCGTCGGAGCGGTTGCGATGGCGTTTGTTTTCGCCTGCTTTGCCGTCTGGCAGTACACCGGATACGCGCACGACAACCCGGGCAAGCCTTTCGAGAAAATCGCTTACACCTGGATGGGCACTGATACCGACCACATGAACTACGTCAAGCGGGACGGCACGCTGGCTCCATGCCATGCCGACGCCGGCTTCCTGCTCGATCCCCTTTCCGCTATCTGGCTGCTGTTTGTCACCGGAGTCGGGACACTCATACATATTTACTCCACCGGGTACATGGCGCACGAAGGCGGTTACTACCGCTTCTTCGGATATCTCAACCTGTTCATGTTTTCCATGCTCACCCTCATCCTGGGGAATAACTATGTTCTGATGTTCGTGGGCTGGGAAGGCGTGGGCCTGTGTTCGTATCTGTTGATCGGTTTTTATTTCCATCGCCAGTCGGCCACCACCGCCGCTAACAAAGCGTTCATTGTCAACCGCATTGGTGATGCTGGCTTCCTGCTGGGCATGTTCACGATTGCTTGGTACTTTGGCTCCCTGCGCTTGACCGAGATCACTCACATGGCGCGCAGCGGACACTTCGCCATCGGCGATCCCATCATCACCGCCGCCACCCTGCTTCTATTCGTCGGTGCGTGTGGCAAGTCGGCTCAGCTTCCGCTCTACGTCTGGCTGCCCGACGCCATGGAAGGACCCACCCCGGTGTCCGCCCTGATCCACGCCGCCACCATGGTCACCGCCGGCGTGTATATGGTGGCGCGGTCGAACGCGTTGTTTGTCCTGGCACCCGGTTCGATGAAGACCATGGCGTTCATTGGTGCGTTCACGGCGTTGTTTGCGGCTTCCATCGCCCTGGTGCAGAACGACATCAAGCGCGTGCTGGCCTACTCCACCGTGTCCCAGTTGGGATACATGTTTTTGGCCCTCGGAGTCGGCGCATTTGCTGCCGGTGCATTCCACGTCTTCACGCACGCCTTTTTCAAGGCTCTTCTGTTCCTCGGTGCGGGATCGGTTATCCACGCCATGAGCGGCGAGCAGGACATGCGCAATATGGGTGACTTGCACCGGCGTATCCCGATTACCCATTGGACGATGTTCATCGCGACGTTCGCGATCGCAGGCATACCGCCGTTCGCCGGCTTCTTCTCAAAGGACGAGATTCTGTGGCAGGCCTGGTCATCCGAGGGCGGCGCGTACCGCTTGTTGTGGCTGGTCGGTTACGGCACCGCGTTGATGACAGCGTTCTATATGTTCCGTCTGATGTTCCTGACCTTCCACGGCCAGGCTCGCATGAGCCACGAGGTGGAACCTCACATCCACGAATCTCCAAAATCGATGACGGTGCCTCTGATCGTTCTCGCCATCTGCGCGGTCAGTGCCGGATGGCTAGGCTGGCCGCACAGTCTGGGCGGATCGAATCGTTTCGAGAAATTCCTGGAGCCTGTGTTCGCCCGGGAAGCTGAAGTGTTCCAGGCCGAAGGAAAAGCGGCTCAGCTCGCCGCCGGACGTAAAGAAGAAGAGCACACCAATCCGATGGAATATTTCCTCATGGCCTTTTCCATCGCGGCCGCTGTGTCCGGATTCGGTATGGCGTGGAAGGCCTATCGCGACGCCGGTAAGGGCTACGAAGAGCCCATTGCCGCCGCGACGCCGCAGGTCTATGCCGTCTTGCTCAACAAGTATTATGTGGATGAAGCTTACGACTACGCCTTTACCGGCCGCCGCAAAGTAAAAGGTGTGCGCCTGGGCGTTATGGGATTGGGCGACGCCTCCTCCTGGTTCGATTCGCACGTAATCGACGGCATCGTCAACGGATGGGGCCGGACGACCCGCCTGTTCGGAACGTTTTCCAGCTGGTGGGACAAGTGGATCATTGACGGACTGCTGGTGAACGGCCCTGCAATCTTGTCGCGGATGCTGTCTTATCCGCTGCGCTTGCTGCAGTGGGGCCTGGTGCAGTGGTACGCCCTGGTAATGGTGATTGGGTTGGTAGGATTTGTCTTTTATTACGCAGTGCGCTGAGGGATGTTATGTAGCGCCGCCCTCCCGGCGGCTGGCCTGAGGGCGTCCCGCCCTCAGCTCGGGGGCAGGATGCCAGCGCTACAGGTGAGAACTGCTTTTATGCACAACCACATTCTCTCGATCATTCTTTTTACCCCGCTGGTCGGCGCTCTTCTGCTCATCTTTGTCCCTAAGGAGAAGAAAGACGCCATCCGCTGGATCGCAAACATTTTCGCTCTGGCTGGCCTACTGGTTTCGATCCCGCTGGTACCATGGTTCTGGGCGCAGCGCTTCGAATCGGGCTTCATGTTCATGGAAGGCACGCCCAACAACTGGATCCCTTCGATCGGCGCCGGGTACGTCCTTGGCATCGATGGCATTTCGTTCCTGCTGATCATGCTGACCACGCTGCTGGGCTGGATCTCGATCCTCTCCTCGTGGACCGCCATCGAAAACCGCGTAAAGGAATACTACATCTGGTTCCTGGTCCTCCAGACCGGCATGCTGGGCGTCTTCATGGCTCTCGATTTCTTCCTGTTCTTTGTGTTCTGGGAAGCCATGCTGGTCCCCATGTACTTGCTCATCGGCATCTGGGGCGGACCACGAAAACTCTATGCCGCCATCAAGTTCTTCCTCTACACGCTGCTCGGCTCGGTCCTGATGCTGCTCTCGGTACTGTTCCTGTACTTCTACAACTTCCATCAGACCGGCCAATATACGTTCAGCATTCAGGCTCTGTATAAGACGGCCCCGCTGATCTTTCACGACCCGGCGTACGGTTCAACGTTCGCCATCCTGCTGTTCCTGGCATTTTTCCTGGCCTTCGCCATTAAAGTGCCGATGTTTCCGTTTCACACCTGGCTGCCCGACGCCCACGTCGAGGCGCCCACTGCCGGCTCGGTCATCCTGGCGGGCGTTCTGCTGAAGATGGGAACCTACGGCTTCGTCCGCTTCGCCCTTCCATTCTTCCCGGATGTGGTCATGCATCCCAAAGTGCGCGGCTGGATGATTTTCCTGTCCATCGTTGGCATCATCTACGGCGCGCTGGTTTCCTTGATGCAAAAAGACATGAAGAAACTGGTGGCGTATTCCTCCGTCAGCCACTTGGGTTTCTGCACCCTGGGCATCTTCGCGTTGAATGCGGCGGGACTGAGCGGATCGGTGCTGCAACAGATCAATCACGGCATCTCCACGGGCGCGCTCTTCTTGATCGTTGGCATTCTCTATGAGCGGCGCCATACCCGCGAAATATCGGAGTATGGCGGCATCTCCAATATCATGCCGGTCTACGCCACCATCACCATGATTATGTTCCTGTCGTCCATGGGACTGCCTCTCCTGAATGGATTCGTCGGCGAGTTCACCATCCTGCAGGGTACGTTCATGGAGAATTGGAAATGGGCGGCATGGGCCGTTCCGGGTGTGATTCTGGCCGCCGCATATCTGCTGTGGCTCTACCAGCGAGTATTCTTCGGGACGGTCACCAATCCCAAGAATGAAAAGCTGCACGACCTTACGCCGCGCGAACTGCTGACCTTCGCGCCCCTGGTCATCATTGCGTTCTGGATCGGCCTCTATCCCAAGCCATTCTTCCAGATTCTGGAGCAACCAGTGAACCAGATCGTTTACACCGTGCGGGGAAAGGACTATCCCGGTGTGCAGGCGGTGAATGCTTCGATTCGGCCCAGAGATGAGGCCGGGAATGCCGCGGCAGTGCAGACGGCGTTGAATCAGGCGGCGTTGAATCAGGCGAAGGGAACTAAATAAGTGTCCGGCAACATGGCACAAAACTTTGGCCGGGTCGACTATCTGATGGCGCTCCCCATCATTCTGCTGACCCTGTTCGCGTTGGGTATATTGCTGTTGGACCTCATGTTGCCCGCCCATTGGAAGAAAATCAATGCACTGACGGCTCTGGCCGGTATTCTGTTTTCCGCCGCCGGAGTAGTGAAGATTCAGCTGGCCTTGAACGCCGCTGGAGTTCCGGGAGAATCTGCATTTCTGAACTCGATGGTGGTTGATCGCTTCACCATTTATTTCTGGTACCTGTTCCTCGCCGGCGCCGCGATTTCCATCCTGATGTCGGTGCGTTATCTTGAGATCGAACACGAGAACCATGGCGAGTTCTATGCATTGCTTCTGTTTTCAGTAGTGGGCATGATGTGCATGGCCGCCGGCTTCGACGTTGTCCTGATTTTCATCGGGCTGGAGCTCATGGCGATTTCCACCTACGTACTGGTCGGATTCTTACGAACGGACCGCAGGTCGAATGAAGCCGCGCTGAAATATTTGCTACTGGGGGCGTTTTCCTCCGGCATATTTGCCTATGGATTGTCACTGTTTTACGGGCTGACGGGAAGCACCAGCCTGCTGGGCATCAGGAGCGGACTGGTCCGATTGGCGGCGGCTCATCCTTATCACACCGACCCGATTGCGGTGGTTGCCCTGCTGACCACTGCCACCGGCTTGTTCTTCAAGATCGCGGCCATGCCCTTCCACCAGTGGCTGCCCGATGCCTACGAAGGCGCTCCCACCAGCGTCACCGGATTCATGTCGGTCGCAGTAAAAGCGGCGGCCTGGGCCATGCTGCTGCGTATCTTCCTCTGGGGACTGTATCCCCTGCGGACCGTCTACGTGGCGTTGCTGATCTTCATATCGATCCTGACCATGACCGGCGCGAATCTGGCTGCGTTGACCCAGAGCAATTTGAAGCGCTTGCTCGCGTACTCCTCCATAGCCCACGTCGGATATATGCTGTTGGGCCTGGTGGCCCTGGCTTCGGTCGCTTACCCGGCCCCGGCGTTCTTCGATGGCCTCAAGGGCATTTTGCTGTATTTGCTGGTTTACACCTTCATGAACCTGGGAGCTTTCGGCGTAATTGCGTCGCTGCGGCAGCGAAACGTAATTGGTGATGAGATGGACGACATCGCAGGCCTCTATTTCCGCGCCCCCACCGAAGCCGTGCTGATGCTTATTTTCCTGCTCTCGCTGGCCGGGATCCCCCCGCTGGCCGGGTTTTACGGAAAGTATTTCATTTTCCTGAGCCTGATCGAGAGCGGCCACTACGTGCTGGCTTCGCTGGCGGTGCTCTACGCCGTCTTCGGACTCTATTACTACATGCGCATCGCCAACCAGATATTCATGCGCGAAGCCCTGGACAAGACTCCTCTTCCGATCAGCGTCGGGATGCGGTTGGCCCTGGGCGTATCCGCCTTTGCCACCGTCTACATCGGGATTTTTCCGGAACAATTCATTCGCATCGTGAACTGGTCGCTGGGCATCGCCCAAACCCCATCAGTTGCCAGTCTGGTACGCTAAGCAACATAGGGCAGGGAAGTGCCTTCGGTAGCCATGTCTCGCCAAGAGCACGATTCCGAAAAGAGAAGCACATGGGTTCAGCTGGCCAAATACAGCCAACTGGCATTCGTGTTCCCGGCGGCAACCGTCGCAGGCTGGCTGATGGGCGCGGCCCTGGATCGCTGGCTGCACACGACGTGGCTCTATCTCGCCGGGCTTATCCTGGGAATCATTGCCGGCTTCGTCGAACTGATCAGGGCGGCGCTGTCCTCGGAATCCAAGTAATGGTCCGCAATGACAACTGCTGAACCCTTGACGACAGACCCCAACAGCGAAGCGTTCTATGCCGCCGCTCTGGATCGCATCTCTCGCTTCATGCTGGTGCTGACGATCACGCTGAGCGCAGCTGCGTGGTGGCGCTATGGCTGGCGCATCGTGCTGGGATTCGCCTGCGGATGTGCCGTCGCCTACTTGAATTTCCACTGGCTGAAGCGAGTCGTGACCGCCCTGGCTGACCGCGCCACCCAGCCCGGCCGGACGCAATCGAGCGGCGGAGTGGTATTGCGCTTCCTGCTGCGCTACGTTTTGATGGGCCTCGGCGCCTATGTTATATTCACTGTTTCTCCCGCGAGTCTCTACGGGTTATTTGCGGGCCTGTTCCTGCCCGTAGCTGCCATCGCGTGCGAAGCCGCCTATGAGATGTGGGTCGCTGTGGCGCGCGGTACCTGAAACTCCAAGCGAATTTTCGTTCGGCGATTTAAGCTAGGAGTCAGAAGCTGGTAGCTAGAAGCCTGAATCATGCCTGAACAACTCTGGTTCACCGAAATTCTGAACCATCTTTTTTCCGGCCCGGTCACGGGACTGCTGCGGGCTTTGCACATTGAGTCCCAGTATCCCCAGGCGCCCGTCTCCAATGCCGTGGCCATGGAACTTCTGGTATTCCTGTTTCTGGTGTTGTTGTTCGTCCTGGTGCGCGCGAGTCTCTCCGTGGACAAGCCCGGCGCCCTGCAACACGTCTTTGAAGGCGCTCATGGTTTCGTCGAGAGCCAGAGCCAGGAAATTATCGGACATCATAGCGAGCGCTTCACTCCCTTTCTCCTGACCCTGACCTTTTTCATCCTGATCTGCAATCTGATCGGCCTCATTCCAGGCTTTGAATCGCCCACGGCTGTGCCTGTGGTCCCGCTCGGCTGTGCCGTCTGCGCCTTCGTCTACTACCAGGCCCAGGGGTTCCGACATCACGGCATTGCGTATCTGAAACATTTCATGGGACCCATGTGGTGGCTGGCCATCATCATGATCCCCATCGAGATCATCAGCCACCTGGCGCGTATGCTGTCGCTCACCGTGCGCCTCTATGCCAACATGTTTGCCGGCGACATGGTCACCCTGGTATTTTTTTCGCTGATACCGATCGGTGTCCCGATTCTCTTTCTCGGACTTCATATCGGAGTATCTCTGCTGCAGACATACATCTTCGTCCTCCTGACCATGGTGTATCTGTCAGGCGCGGTTGCAGAAGAACACTAATCTCGAAGTTTCCAGTTTCGAGTTTCTGGTTTCTAGCCACCTCAACTGGAAACCAGAAACTGGGAACTGGAAAATCAGCCGTCAGCGTGAGGGCGTCCGCACTCGAAAAGGACGTCAACCACCCACTGGTGGCAATTCATACAAGGAGAGAAACACAATGCGTAGATTGCTGAGCCATTTGTTCATGGCACTGGCCTTCATGTTTATGGCCGTGCCGGTGTTCGCGCAGGGCGGAGCAGCTGCCGGCGCGGTCAACTGGGTGGCCATCACCGCCGGTTTTTCCATGGCGATTGCTTCTGGCTTGTGCGCGTTAGGCCAGGCGAAAGCCACGGCGTCGGCGGCCGAAGCCCTGGGGCGCAATCCTGCGGCCCGGCCTGGGATCCAGCTGGCGTTGATTCTCGGTCTGGCCCTGATCGAGTCCCTCGCGCTCTACACGCTGGTTATTATCTTTGCCAAAGTCAACTAGGCCAAAGTGAACCAGGAAAGATTTGGAGAAGTGAAAAGCCCCTGCCTGGACAGGGGCTTTTCTTTGGCCATGATTCAGCACTACATCCCTTGTGGTTTGCGCTTGCCGTCCCAGTCGCCTTCTTTGGTTCCCGGCGAGTTCTCCAGAGAGTCCACCAAGATACGGCGCAGGCGATAGCGACTTTCCAGATCGGTATTCACGATCTCAAACCCGACTTCGTTCACCCGCGCGCGCCGCAGCAGCACCTGCCCGCGAATGTGGCGAGCGCCGGCGGAAATGTCAATGTTGGCTTCGGAGCCCACGCGGAGATTGTCTTCTTTCGTGCCCATGCCGCCACCGAGGCTCAGTTCACGAATCAGAATGTTAGATTTCCCCCACGAACTGCTGATGGTTGCGTGCAGTGTTTTCCGCAGCACTATGCGCTCGTATCGTCGTTGCCTTACCCAGGGACAGGCGGGCGCTGAATCCAGCGGGGCGATGGCCAGCTCTCCGGGTTCCAGACCACTTTCCGCCATGACCTGGCTGCCGTAGCGAGGATCGATCTTCACCAGGGCCTGGGCAGCGGCAATGCGCAATTCCCGGTGATGGGTCCATCGCCACATCTTCTTCGCTTCCAGCAGGCCGCGCAGCACCGGTACCGCATCGTTTTCCCGCAGCCGGCCCAGCGACTCGACCGCCTTCAATTGCAACAACGCAGAGCGTCCCTGGGTCTCACCCGCTTCGGCCATGACCACCAGCGACGGAACCGCAGTACGATCGCCGCTCATGCCAATCTCATCAATGGCCTGGGGCAGGACCAGCGCATCCAGAATTTCCAGGAGCTCCAGCAAGGAACGTCCACGGTCATGGGCTGCGCCGTAAGCAATTTGGCGCACCACCACGTCGTGATAAAACCGGTTCCACTCGGGTAGACGCACAGGTAGGAGCTCGAGGAGGGTAGGAACATCAAGGCGGCTTAGCAGGCCCACCACGGCGGCAGCCTGCCGGGGCTGGCCCGTGCGCACCATCTCTCGAAGCTGTTGCAGGGCCGGTGCTCCCAGTTCCTTCACAATGTCCATGATGCGATCGCACTCTTCCCGACGCATACAACGGAAAAACCTGTCCGAGAGGTGTTCTACGGCAGCCTGCGAAGTCCGGCGCAGGACCTGAAGCAGGTCCGCCGGAAGCTGCGGCAGGTACATTGCTTCCTCGATAAATTCGGGCAAACGGTTCTCCACGCCGATTCGGGGCCGCAGTTCGGTTGCCAGCACTGGCCGTTGCCGCGCGATGTTTTCCATCGCGATACAGAGTTCGGTCAAGGCGCCAAATTGCTTGTTACTGCTAGCTTCGGTGCTGAGGCGCACAAAGGCCGCGCTCAGCATGCTTTGCAGGTCGGGATCTGATTCTTGGCCCATCAGTTCGCCGATCTTGCGGATGGCCAGCGCCATCAATTCCCCACCGGCCGCTGCGAACAGGTCCGCCAGCTGGCTGATGCCGGTCGCGATCCTACGCCGCGGCTCGGGGTCCTTCGCGTCCAGGCAGTTCAGGTAGTTTTGCAGGATAGCAACCGTGGTTTCCTTGTCGCCACGATCTAGCAATATCTCGATAAATTGGCGCACGTTGCGCGGCGGTACGCAGGGCGCTTCATGCGACAGCAGTACGCTTTTCTTGCCCGCTTCGGGAACTTCCGCCCAGAACATCCGGTCTAGGATGTCGGCATGCGATTCCACCAGAATGCCGGCCTTGCTCATCTTGTCTTCCTGGAGCTTTAAGATCTGGCGCAGGGTGTCCATCTGCCGGCTCATGTGCTCCATCATCTGGTGCACTGCATTAACCTTCACTTCGCCCTTCTGAAAACGTTCCAGGGCGAAACGAATGGCCATATGCTCGGCTGCCTTCATCAGCAGGGGCGTATTGTCCGCCTGCTCCACCGAAGCCCGTGCCGCCAGACTTCCCAGCAACTGCTGCAGGTTGACTTTGGTATTGGCGTCAACCGCGCTGAGTTCCTTTTGTAACGATTCCGTGTCGCCGCTGGGGTCGCCACCCACTTCTCCAAATCGAGTAAGCAGACGGATGGTCTGGATGACTTCTTCTTCCTGCAACGGCACGACGCCACCCGTCCAAACGCCGGTAGCTTGGCCAGCGCCGCCCACTGCGGGGCCGACACTCGGAACGCTGCCTACGGGAGCGCCACCGGGCACGCCACCGCTTTTCGCGCCTTCCGCGGCCGCGATCAATTGCAAAAGCTTCTGCGGATCATTGAGCCACTGCTTAAACTCCGGTCCCAGCGTCTGGGCCGCAATCTGGGCCGCAATGCTGATCTCTCCGGTGGACGGATCGGCAGCCACAAACCTCACTTCGTTGATGCGGATCGAGGCCGTCTTGCTGTCTCCAAACGTGCTTTTGATCTCTTTGACGACGTCCTGGGCCCGGGATCCGCCCAAGGCGAAGGCTCGCACCAGTTGGATAAATTCTTCCTTCGTGACCTGGTTGGAAAAATGGATGCTGGCCAGGCCCGCGGTGGTCAGCAATTGCGCGAAGCTGCGTTCTGCCTGCCCCGTTTCCAGCGGAATTCCGTCCAGCAGCAGCTTGTTTTCCGAGACACCCAGCAGGAAAGACCCTTCACTGCCCTGGGGTAGGCCATCCTGCAGTTCCTTCCACGTGATTGCGAACTGGCCTTCGGTGCGTTTGTGGTCGAGGCCATACAAGCGGACATACTTTACCAGTATGTTCAGACTGTGGACAAACGCCCGGGCGGACGCGACCCTGTTGCCTTTACTTGTGTCTGCCGTCTGGATACGCGGCTCCTCTTACTGCTTCTGGGTACCGGCTAAGGGTAATGCGAAACCATGAGAAGATACACATTACGGAGGTAATACCGACAACTGGCCTTCCGCGAGCAGCGCTGTAGAAAGCAGGGATCTCAGACCGCTATTCGAGTGGTAACGGCTGGAATTTAGGTGTGATGTAGGGTAGAGCGCTGCAGCACTGCATAAAAGACCTGTTACCGTTGGCGGTTTTGGCCGCCGAGGTGCCGATGTCAAGTTTTCCGCAATGCGAAGAAATGGTCTGATAGTTAGCAGACCGAAAATCCCTTGGCCACGTCAACTATGCCGACTAAGCCTGCTAAAACAAAATCCGGCCTTGCCTTCTGGATGCAATGTGTCCTCGAAGAATGCGACCGCGCCAGCATCGCCTTCGAGCCCGACCCGGTACACGACCTGCGCGTGGCTCTCCGGCGCTGTTGTTCCATGGCCGACGGTATCGCTGCCATCGATCCCGATCCTGCCTGGAAGGATATGAAGAAGGCAGGGAAGCGTCTTTTTCGCCGACTGGGAGAACTACGCGACGTCCACGTGATGCAAGAGTGGGTGCACCGCCTGGACAGCCCAGGTGATCCAGTCACTGCGCCATTACTGCAATCCGTCGCTGCCCGCGAGATTCCGCTCCAAGAGGAAGCGGTGCGAGCACTGGCTGAATTCGACCGCAAACAGTGGATACGCTGGAGCCGGTCCCTGCCCCGCAGGATGACGAGATTCCGGCCCGGCAGTTTGATCTTCCGCCATCTTGCGCTCGAGCGCTGGACCGAAGCTCACAAGCTGCACCGTCAGGCCGTGCGCAGCGGGTCATCGCCGGGGTTTCACCGACTTCGTATAGGCATCAAACGCTTTCGCTACATTGTGGAAAATTTCCTGCCTGACCAGCACGCCACCTGGAGCGACGATCTTAAGCACATGCAGGATGTACTCGGCGAGGTTCATGATCTCGATGTTCTCTGGCCCGGCGCCCTGGGCGCCAACGTTTTCCCCGATAGCGATGCCCGGTCGCGCTGGCAAAAGAGAATTGCTGAAGAGCGTGCCCAGAGAATCGAGACCTACCGCCAAAAAACGATGGGGACGGATGGCAACGACAAAGATGGCAAAGATGATAAAGATACGCTCTGGCAAGTCTGGCGCAGCCAGCTCCCAGACCGCGAGCAGACCCAATCCGCCGCCCTGTTGCGCCTGCGGCTCTGGGCCTCGTTACTCGACCCCGACTTCACGCATTCCACGCGCGTTGCCCGCCTCACTCTCCAGCTCTATGACGGATTGAGGGCCATTGGCAAAGCTTTGCCATCCAGTGTTCAGGAGCGCGCTATTTTGCAGGCTGCTGCGTTGTTACATGACGTAGGCATGTCCGACAAGGAGAAGGGTCACCACAAAGCCACCTACCGGATGATCCGCCGGCTCTCGCCTCCGCTGGGCTGGCGTGCTCAGGATTTGCTCACGGCCGCGGTCGTTGCCCGCTATCATCGCGGGGCGCTGCCTCGCGCCGGACAAAAGGCTCTCCGTGGCTTGTCCCTGAAACAAAAGCATGACATTTCAAGACTGGCGGCGATTCTCCGCCTGGCGAACGCCTTCGACGCGTCCCGGGAGGGCCGCATTCATCACCTGCAAGTCAGGAACGGAGACGAAGGAAGCAAAATCCTTCTGATCGCAGCCCAAGGGTATTCTCCCCGCGACAACCAGGCAGAAGGAATCGCTGCCGCCAGACACCTGCTGGAAACCGTGTACCGATGTCTAGTCATGGTCAAGCCGATGAAGCCAAAACCGAAAATCCGGAAACCAGAAACCAGAAACCGCCAACAAGCCGCTGGCAGGCCGAAGCCAGCAGCCAGAAGCTGACCCGCGCGAAGCTACTCAGTTACTTCCATCTTTCGCAGTCACCGCGTACAGATACACCATGACTCATCCGCAATTGGTAGAAAAAGCGGTGGAGTGGCTCCGCGCCTATCGTTGTGGCGTGATCCTCTCCGAGCAGGCCTGCGTCAGTGGAGAAATGCCCGATGCCATTGGATGGAAGCGCGCCTCCCACTCCGTCCTGGTCGAGTGCAAGCTGTCCCGCGCCGACTTTCTCGCCGACCGCGGCAAGCCGTTCCGGCGAAAACAAGAACTCGGAGTGGGATGCGAACGCCTCTACCTCACGCCTCCGGGATTGCTTCAACTCAAGGAACTGCCTCCAGGCTGGGGCCTTCTCGAGGTGCGCAAGCGCAAAGTCGGAGTTGTCCGCAGCTCCGCGCGTGACCTCCGCACTCCGGCCGGTTTGTCCTATGAGATGAATCTGCTCCTAGCCAGCCTCCGCCGCGTTGAAATCCGCATCGAACCCCAAACCATCACCGAATTCCTCAAGTGGAAAAATCGTATACAGCAATACAACGGCGGCACCTGGCCCACAGGCATCGAGCCCGCCGAAGAAGAACGCAATTATTTCCTGGAGAGTACCCCCTCGAACCCGTCACCACAGACCCCGTAGGGACAGCTGTCCTCAGCTGTCCGGTCGAGCAAAGCTCGACACAAAGTGTGTTGAGTGCAGCCAGAAACCTGAGGTCCGAGGTCTGAGGTCGGAAGTGTTTGACGCTCGACGCCCGAAAAACAAAACCGGGCTGGTTGGCCCGGTTTCGAGTGGCGTCGGGTTGGGATGCGGTTACATCACTACGCGGCGCGAACTGGCAACAAGATCCCTCGAGTCAGTTTGACCAGAAATGTCACTGCTATCTTGTGCCAGGAGAAAATTAACGGAGACGGGAGGAACATGCCATAAGCGTAATGCAAGCGCACTGCCAATGCTAAACCTCATGTTTATCTTCTTTAAACGCATATAAATGGTTGCAATATAAGGCGTTATTGTAACTTGTGTCGCGACCGTAGCGTCCGAATGCCAAGCGGTGGGAAAAGATTTGCTCAGGAAGGAAAATCGAGGAGACACAACGGGTCAGAGTTCCCGACGCCCTTCCATCGCCTTCAGCATCGTGATTTCGTCCGCATATTCGATGTCGCTGCCTACGGGAATCCCCATCGCGATCCGCGTGACTTTAAGCCCCGCGCGCCGCAGTTGGCCGGAAAGATAAGTCGCCGTGGCCTCGCCCTCGATCGTGGGATTGGTGGCGAGAATCACCTCATCCACCTGCCCGTCGTCCACGCGGCGCATGAGGTTGGAAATTCGTAACTGGTCCGGCCCGACACCGTGCAGAGGCGAAATCGATCCGTGCAGCACATGATAGACGCCGTTGAAGTGCTTGGTCTTCTCAATCGCAGCAATGTTGGTAGGCTCTTCCACCACGCACACCATTCGCTGATTGCGCGTCGCGCTGCTGCAGTACACGCAGGGATCTACATCAGTGATGTTGTTGCAGTTCGAGCACAGGCGCAGCTTAGCCTTTACATCGCGCACCGCTGCCGCCAGTCCCTCCGCGTCTTCATCGGAGGAGCGCAGAATGTGAAAGGCAAGCCGCTGCGCACTCTTGGCCCCAATTCCCGGCAGTTTTTTCAGCGAATCGATCAGCCGTACCATCGGCTCAGCAAATTTAGACATAAGGTAATTGGGTAATTTAGAAATTGTGTAATTGAGGAATTAAGCAACACAGCAATTGTTTTTCAAATTACTCAATTACCAAATTTCCCAATTACTCAATCTCACACACCGGGAATCCCCATTCCGCCCAGCATCCCGCCCATCGTGGACTGCATGGCTTCATCAACTTTTCTGCCTGCGCTGTTCACGGCTGCGGTAATCAGGTCCTGCAACATCTCGAGATCGCCAGCTTTCACCGCTTCCGGATCGACCTTGATGGCCAACACCTGCTTGCGGCCGTCCATCTTTACCGTCACCGTGCCACCGCCGGCGGAGCCCTCCACCACGGTCTCCTGCATCTTCTTTTGCAGCGTCTCGTATTGCTGCTTGGCCTGCGACATCAGTTCCTGTAGGTTGAATCCGCCCATGACCTATGTCTCCGGCTTTCTCGGCGCTGTTTGTAGATCTAGCGCTTTTCCTTGTAATCGATAATCGTCCGAATCTCGGCTCCGAACTTTTCCTTCATGCGCCGGACCACCGGGTCCTGTTCCGCCCGGCCTCGACCGCCGCCATTCGTGGATACGGGCCGCGGCGCAGCCTCAGTTACTCCCCCAGGCACCACCCGCAGTTTCACCGGACGCCCTAAGGCTCCGCTGGCGGTCGCAATCATCAGCCGTCTCGCATCCGCGCCCAGCGACATCTCAATTACAGTCGCGGACGCCGCCACCTTGATCACCAGTTCGTTGCCTTCCACCTGCCACTCGCCAGTTTCCAGCATGTTAACCAGGATGCAATGCCCCACGCCACTCAACGCGTTTAGCACGGCAACGCGAAGCTCGACCGGACGTTCTTCCGGAGCCCGCTGGATTTCAGGAGAGATCTCCGGCGCCTGCTGGACAACCGCGGCCGGCGCTGCCGACCCCATCACCACACTCGCCGTCGCTCCTCCTGCAACCGCCTGCGATCGTGACAACGGAGCACTCTCCACGGAAAGCTCCGTGGATCCGCTCTTTCGCGCCGAATCCGCCGCGAACGGTGATACCTTCGTGGCCCGCGCAGCCGAAGGCAAGTCGGGTCGCTTGATCTCCTTTACGACGATCTCCGGTACCCCCGAGGGCTTGCCCACCGAGCGGGGCGCACCGGCGCCCGCCGCGTCGCTGAGTAATTGCTCGATCGGCAGCAAGCGCTGCGCATGGGCCATTTTCAGCAGGCCCAGTTCCAGATGAAAGCGCTGTTCCTGCCGGTAACCAAGTTCGCCGTGTGTGCGCAGCATGATCTGCAGGTGCCGCGCCAGATCCTCTTCTTCAAACAATTTCGCAATGCGGGCTACGCGTTGCCGCTCATCACTCGAAATCTGCAACAGGGAAGAGTCCGTACCGGCTACCCGCGCCACCACGGCGTTGCGCAGGAACCGCACCATCTGCCGGGCAAAATGGGTTGGGCTGTGTCCTTCGCTGATCAGCCGATCGACCAAGCGCAACACGGTCTCACTCGATCCTTGAGCCACCGCCTGCATCACGTCTTCCAGCACGCCAGAAGGTGCCGCGCCCACCAGATCCCTCACTTGCTCCGCGGTCAACCGCCCGGTGGACGAAGCAATGGCCTGATCGAGAATAGAAAGCGCATCGCGCATCGAACCGTCACCCGCTTCGGCAAGCAACGCCAGCGCGTCTTCGTCAGCCTCGATATTTTCCCGGCCGGCTAGGTCCTTGAGCTGATTGAGGATTTCCTCAAATCCAACGGCGCGAAAACTGAAGTGCTGGCAGCGCGATCGAATGGTCTGGGGAATGTCCTCGGGCTGGGTCGTGGCCAGCATGAACACCACGTGTCCCGGGGGCTCCTCCAGCGTCTTCAGCAGGGCATTGAAGGCCGCGTCGGTGATCTGGTGTGCTTCGTCGAGAATGTAGATCTTGAAACGATCCCGCGCCGGACGATAGCGCGTGCCTTCGCGCAATTCACGGATCTCATCGATGCCACGATTAGTCGCAGCGTCAATCTCGATGACGTCCACAGAATTGCCCGCCCGAATTTCCGTGCACGATTCGCAGACCCCGCACGGCTCCGCCACCGGCTTGTCCGAAGACCGGCAATTGAGCGCCATGGCCAGGATTCGGGCTACAGTCGTTTTACCAATTCCGCGATGTCCGCTGAAAATGTACCCGTGCGCTGTCCGCCCCTGCTCCAGGGCGTTCTTCAGAGTGCGGGTAACATGTTCCTGCCCGATTACCTCAGAGAATTTCTGGGGGCGATACTTGCGGGCTAAAACCTGATAGCTCATTGGATGAGGAGAACTTTCAATTATACGTGATGCCTTCGCTGGCACGGCCTGGAGGGTCGGATCAAATCGCTCCGGGACTTGGCCCCGCAAAATGGTCCCTTGCGCAGAAAGCGCCCGAGGAATAGGCTTTTGGGCTGGGTCGGCTGAGGCCAGACCGGGAGGCTCCATGCAGTTGAAACTTACCACGCGGGTTGTAAATGGCGTCACCATTGTCGATTGCAATGGCCGGATTGTGTTCGGTGAAGAGTCGGCCCTGCTCCGCGATACGCTCAAGAAACTCATTGTTGAGAACAGTCAGATTGTGCTGAACCTGAGCGGAATCTCGTATATTGATAGCGGCGGCTTAGGAACGCTGGTCGCGCTGTTCACCACGGCGCAAAACGCAGGAGGCGCGGTGAAGTTGGCCAACCTCACCCAGCGTGTTGGCGACCTGCTGCAGGTGACCAAACTGCTGACAGTGTTTGAGGTTTACGACAGCGAGGAAAAGGCCATCGAGTCATTCGAGAAGGGCGCGGCCGCGTAGTTTTATGCATTTTCCGGGAATGTCATCCCGGGCGAGGCCGTAACCGCGCTCGCGCGGCGAGACAAAGCGAGGGACCTTGCGCTTTCTTCGCTTTCTCAATTCACGCCTGTCAGCATGATCCCCAAAGCCGTCTTTCTCATCGGCCTCGCCATCGCCGCCAGCGGATTGGTTTCGCCGCCGGTGGCGCTCGCATTGGGCCTGGTCTTTGGTTTCACCTTCTCTCACCCTTTTGACCAAAGCGCGAAAAAGCTTTCCCGCTACTTGCTGCAAGCTTCCGTAGTTGGACTCGGTTTTGGCATGAACCTGCACGACGTGATCCGCGCCGGCCGCAGTGGTTTTGTCTACACCGTCGTCAGCATCAGCTTCACCATGGTCGTTGGAATGGCGCTGGGCGCGATGCTCCAAATGCAGCGCACTCCAGCCTTCCTGATCTCAACCGGCACTGCCATTTGCGGCGGCAGTGCCATCGCCGCCGTGGGCCCCATCACCGGCGCCAGCGACGAACAAATGGCCGTCTCGCTGGGCACGGTGTTCGTTCTCAATTCAGTCGCGCTGCTAACCTTCCCGGCTCTCGGTGCCGCCCTGCATCTTAGCCAGACCCAATTCGGACTCTGGGCTGCGCTCGCGATTCATGACACTAGTTCGGTGGTAGGGGCGGCCGCCAAATATGGAGCTGTCGCCTTGGCCGTGGGTACCACCGTGAAACTGGCCCGGGCCTTGTGGATCGTCCCCATGTCGGTTGCCGCCGCGCTCGTCAAGCACGCGCGAGCGAAAATCCAGTGGCCGTGGTTCATCGCCTTGTTCTGCCTGGCCGCCGTGTGCAACACCTATCTGCCCGCAAGCGCGGCGACTTACAATATTCTGTCGAAAGCAGCGAGGATCGGCCTCACCGCCACACTCTATATGATCGGCAGCGGTATTTCCGTAGCTACCCTTAAGAAAGTGGGACATCGCCCGCTGCTGCTGGGTGCGATCCTGTGGCTCCTGATCTCTAGTGGATCGCTGTGGCTGATAAAGGCAGGGTGGATTGCGTCGTGAAATCGTCACGACCCGGTCGGGACAGCGCCCTCGGCTGGTCCGGCCGAGCAAAGCTCGGCTTTGGGGTGGGGGACACTAACCTCCAATGAAAAAAATCATGCCCTCCCCGAAGCCCAACATGCGCGAAACCATCATGGCTGCGATTCGCAGCATTCCTCGAGGAAAAGTCTCCACTTACGGTGCGGTCGCTAAAGCCGCCGGATTTCCTGGCGCCGCCCGCCAGGTGGTGGCGGCGCTCCGCGGTGCCGTGGGTCTACCTTGGCAACGCGTACTGGGCGCCGGAGGCGCCATAAAGTTGCGCGGAGATCACGCTTTCGAACAGCGATTCCGGCTGGATGGTGAAGGGGTCACCTTTCGAGGCCGCAAAGTGGACATGAAACTGCACGAGCACAAGTTCCCCACGTCGAAGAAGAAGCCGGGGTAAGAATGCAGACTTTCTTGTTCGCCCGACGTCTGAGGTCCGACGCCGGCCTTCCTGCTAACGCTGGCTGATTTCCTTGCTGGCAACCCTCGGGTTGAACTCTTCTGATTTTCCTCGCGGCACCGTGAGCGCTTTCCATTGCCTGGCTTGCAGGTGCTTCGCCAGGAATACGATCTGTCCGCAATGATAGCTGTAGTGCGCGATCTGACGATTGATTGCCTGCATTACCGAGTGCGGCTCCCCACGGATCACAATCGTGCGCTCAATATCCGCATCCGACAATGGGTCGAGCGCAGTGAACATGTAATTCCAGCCTTCCTCCCAAAGTGTCGTCAACGCGGCTCTGGTTGCCGGCGGGTCCTCAAACTCGGTGTCGCGCTTGCGGTCCGGTTTCTCTCCGTCGCTGGTCAGGAAGTCTCTCCAGCGCGATCGCATATTGCCCGCGAGGTGCTTGACGATAATTGCGATGGAGTTCATCTCGCCGTCCAGAACGGCGAAAAGTTGTTCGTCGGTGACCTGCTCCATGGCTCGCTCGGTCAGCTTCTTGTAGTAACGAAATAGGGCAAGGGAGTCCCGCAAGTAGGAGGTGGACAATTCATGCGCCATTGGGTCTCCTGGACCTGGTTTCCTAGACTCGGAACTGCTCATCGATCTCGACCTGGTATCCCGCCACCAGCCGATTGGTCTCGTTCGCCATTCCTACTATTGCCATGAGCTCTTGGAACATAGCGTCAGTCATGCCTTTGTTTCTGGCCCCAGCGGTATGAGAGGCAATGCAATACCCGCACTGGTTGCTGACACTCACCGCCAGGTAAACCATTTCCTTCGTCACCGGATCAAGCGCACCCGGCGCCATGATCTGCTTGATGTCTTCCCAGGTGCGCTTCAGCATCGCCGGATCATGCGCAATCGCCTTCCAGAAATTATTGATCCAGTCAGTCTTGCGAGTCGTCATGATGTCGTCATAGACCGCCCGCACTTCCGGACTCGCATCTTCGTATTCGATCAGGCCAAGCGTCGCCATTTGTGCTCCGAGATATGTCAAGAGATGACCGCAAAGATCGCTAAGGACTCCGCAAAGTGCACCAAGAAATGTCTCCGTGACCGCGAAGGTTTTCTATGCGAGGTTTGCGGTTTCCTTAGCGACTTTTGCGGTCAAGAGGTTCTCTAGCCCGCCGGCAATACTCCGCCCAGCACCCTGCCCAACCCAACGGCCGGACACCGCACCCCCAAATAGAACTGCCCAAACAGCGCATACACCGCACTCACCTCATCAAATCGCATCTCGTAAATCAGTTTCTTAAACACGAGCGGGTCATCCGCGAAGAGGTCTACTCCCCATTCCCAGTCATCGAACCCAATCGACCCGGTAATGATCTGCCGAACTTCCCCGGCATACCGCCTCCCCACCAGTCCATGCTCGTTCATCTGCCGCGTGCGTTCTTCAAGGGGCAGGGTATACCAATTCTTGACCTCGCCCCGTCGCCGATCCATGGGATAGAACGAAACGTATCGATGTTTCGGCAACTCAGGAAACAAACGCGGATGCATGGCCTCCTTCTGCCGCGCCAGCACATCCGCTATCTCCCGGTTCCACTCTTCTGAGTGCGGCTGGATGCCACGATCTCTTAAATCCCGATAAGCCTTGATCGTAGATTCGTACAGCCCAAGTTCAATGACCGACAAGTAAGAGGTGGTCGGCTCCAGAAAATCGCTCAACCGTAGCTGTGCCAGTTGCAATTCCGCCAGGTTCAGTTCATCAAACGATCTCCTGAAATGAACCAACATCAGATCGCCCTTGTGTCCCAGCAAAGAGAACAGAGCGGATTGTCCGCCGGAATTCTGTTCCATCCGTCCCAGAACACCTGCGGCCTCATCGACGACCGTGGTCTTTTCCGCCGCAGCCAGTTGCCGCCACGCGGCCCAGCGGACGCGCATCATCTGATGCAGAACGCTGTAACCCTCAATGGTCAGCGGGACAGCAGGTATCTGGTCGGAAACAGCTTTCGGCGCAACCGGGCGAGACGATGACATGAGCGATCCTCGATTTGTTCGACCGACTATTGTAAACGGAGGATCCGCGTCCAGCCTCTAGGAATACGGGGTCTAGGAATACGGTGCGGGAAGCTTCTTCTGCCGCCGGAACTGGCGCATCTCATTTGCCTGGTGGGTACGGATGCGCAATGGCGACCGCGGCTTGCCGGTGCATAGCAGAACGAACCCGGCTTCGCGATCTTCGGGAAAGTAGGTCACTGAGTCCGACTGGTCGACTTCTCCGTTGCCTTTCAGCCTCCCCGCGCAGCTCAAACAGCGCCCCTGGTGACACATTGCAGGCAGCACGATTCCGGCCGCGAAGGCGGCATCCCAGATGTGCCCATCACGGCTTACTTCGATCGACCGCTCGCCATCGGGGAGACCCAGAACGACAGGAAATGAGGTGGGATCTGGGCTCATGAATTTCCCACAATAGCCCTGCCCGGCAGAAAACCCAAGCAGGACCACATGGGCAGGGCTACATTAGGAGCGACAGGCTACGGGTTGTAGAACCCCGCGTTCTTGCTGTAGGGAGCGTGTCCGGGATCGCCGCGCCGGAAGTGTCCGGAAGGAACGATCTTGCCATCGCGCTCATGCGCCAGCAGCTCGATGAACCACGCTTCGTGCTCCACTTCCTCGTTCAGGATGCGCGCCGCCATATCGTAAGTGCGCGGATCTTTGCCGAAGGTCATGTCGCAAACTTCCGACCAGCTCCGGATCGCGCAACGTTCCGATTCCAGCAGCAGGGTAAGAATGTTGACCACGGTCGGAGGATCAGGCAACTTGGCTGCCGCGCAACCAGCCTGATCGTGGAAAGCCTTCAGATCGTTCGGCAACTCGCCGCCCAGCTCGTAAATACGGGGAACAATCAGTTCCCAGTGAGCGCGATCTTCCAGGCGGGCGTCTTCGCATATTTCCTTGTAGTCTTCATGCCCGGCCAAACGCATTCTGAGAATGGTGTAGTAGTAATAAGTGCTGGCAAATTCGGCGCCGGCATTTGCAATCAACATCTTGATCAGTTTCGGTACGTCAACGCCGCGCTTGGCGATGACCTCAACTCCCACTCGCTGGTTGACATCTCCAGCTTTCACGACTTTGTCTGGCATAGGACCTCCTCTTTCGTGACCCAGTCTAGCGGTGGGCGCTTCCATAGGTCTAATATATAGTTTCTATTCCTGATATAGCCCTTGCCTTTGGCAGAACTGTGGGATTGTCCCGTTATGCAGATTCATCAGCTTCGTTATTTCTGCGCCGTGGCCAAGACAGGCAGTTTTACCCGCGCCGCGCAGCGTGAACATCTGGCGCAACCGTCGCTCTCACAACAGATCAAAAAGTTGGAAGACGAACTGGGCACCCGATTGTTCGATCGCCTCGGCCGCACCGTTCGCCTGACTTCTTTCGGGGAGGCTTTTTTACCGCGTGCCGAGGCCATCCTGCGGCAGTTGGCCGACGCCAAGCAGGAAATCGAGGAAATGTCCGGAGCCGAGCGCGGCCGGCTGGTCATCGGATCGATCCCAACCGTCGCGCCTTATTTCCTGCCGGTTTGCCTGGCCAGCTTCAATCGCAAGTTCCCGCAGATTCGCGTTACCGTCGTTGAAGAATTCACCACGGACCTGCTGGATCGTCTGGAAGGCGGAGTGATCGACCTGGCATTACTCGCACTACCCGTCGCCGGCAGCAATTTTCTCTCTCAGGAAGTCCTGCGCGAACGCCTCTATGCCGTCGTGCCCAGCGACCATCGATTGGCCAAGTAGACGACCATCCATCTCAAGCAGGTAGAAAGAGATCCCTTCCTCCTGCTGAAGGAAGGTCACTGCTTTCGCGACAACACGCTTTCGGCCTGCGGACGCGCCCGCCTCGATCCCAACGTGGTTTTCGAAAGCGGCCAGTTCACGACAATTCTGGCTATGGTCGCCGCCGGTACGGGTGTCTCGGTGGTACCGCAAATGGCGGTCGAGCCTCGCCCGGGATGCCGCTTCATCCCGCTCGCCGATGAGGGTGCATTTCGCCGGGTCGGCATCGTGCAACTCAAGCAGCATTTCCGCAGCCGCGCCCATCAGGCATTTCTCAAGCACATGCAACAGCCCGCCCCTGCAAGAAATCGCGACGAAGATGAGCGGATCGCCTGAGGGCGGAGCGTCAACTAGTGGGCTATCAGACACTGGGTGAAACAGGTCGAGCAAAATTCCATTAGCGCCAGCGCTTCACCTTCGGCCATAGTTGGGCGAGGGTGCCGAATTTTGCGCCCTTACAGATGAACACGTCGATCTCACGCTCCAGCGCATAGGGATTGTCGGCGGACGTGCCCACGTACTCGACGTTACCCCAGAGTTGCTCGAGCGTTTCCTTCCGGTCGTCGAGAACAATCATGCAGTTGCCTGAATATCCTCTCGGTCCCCACAGGAAGTAGGTCTGATGGCCGCCGAGGGCGGGGGGCAGGCCATAACGTCGGCCAAGAAAATCGATGGCGCCGGCCTGGCCGTAATCCTGGGCGAAGATGCCGCAATCGCCGCGCTCCGCTGGACTGAGCCGGTTCCAGGCTTGGGCGGTCTCGGCGACGATCTCTTCCCAGCCGAACTGGTCGGCGTACCACTGCGGCAAGACCGCTCGTTCATGGCTGTGTTCCATCACCGGCAACTTCATCGGAAGATATTTCATGTAAGCAATGAATCGGTCCGGAGACAGAACCGGCACGACCACCGGGGCAAGGTGGGCGCCGCTGGCGAGCAGCAGCACCACGATGGCCGGTTTCATCCAGGTGAGGCGGGGGCGGTCGATTGCGTTTTCGATCGTTACCGCGCCCGCCGCCAGCAGCATGGGATAGATCGGGGCCAGGTAGTAATTCTTGCCGTGGAGAACGAAGAAGATCGCGTAGCAGACCACGTAGCTCCAGCCCAGCACTCGGTAGATCGTCAGTTGTTGTGAGAAGAAGAGCGCAATCAGGCCAGTGATCCAGATGGGCGCCGCGAAAGGATGGACCAGCAGTGTCTGCTGGAAGAAGTACGGCAATGTCGACAGCACAACATCCCGACCCTCGGCCTCGATGGCTCGCATCAGTTGGACAAATGGCCAGTGGTAGTAAACGTTCCACAGCAGATTAGGCAGGAAAACCAGGAAAGCCGTGAGCCCACCCAGCCAAATCCATTTGTTGCTGAAGACGCGACGTTGCTGTGTGAGCAGCAGCCCAAACACGATCCCAAAACCAAACAATGCAATGGAATACTTCTCCTCCAAGCCCAGGCCCGCAACCACGCCGAACCAGAGCCAGTTACGGGGATCGTTGCGCTTGATGGCGAGAATCGCGAAATAGGCGCAACCCATCCAAAGGTTAGGTTCAAGACAGTTCGTTCCCAGCAAGCTGCCGTTGGAGAGGTACTGCGGCGCGATGACGATGGTGACGGCACTGAGCAGAAGGGCGAATCGTCGTCCGCCGAATTCGCGGGCGATGATCGCGGTTTGTACCACCAGAAGAGACGACGCCAACGCCGGGATAAAGCGCACGCTGCGGAGCGAGTCTCCCAGCAGCTCCCGGCAAACGTGGATCAGGAAGGGAATGAGCGGTGGCTGGTCGACATAACCCCAGGCGAGGTGGTCTCCGCAAGCCATGTAATCAAACTCATCGCGGAAGTAGCCATAACGATTGTTGAAGTAGCAATGAAAAAGCAGTTTGGCCAGAGCGATGGCCAGAATCATCAACAGACCGCGGGCGAAGAAAGATTGCCGCTCCAGGTTGAGAGCAGATAGGCCCGTGGAGGTGCTCGCCATAGGGAGACTAAGGATAATGGCAGAGACCGGAAGATGTCATGACGGGGTTACGGCATCCTGG
>CATPBJ010000211.1 GCA_955652395.1 uncultured Terriglobales bacterium
GGACGACAAACCGCTGTAGATCACGCGCACCGTTGTTTGGCGCAGATAGCAAGTATTGTAGTCCGCACTGCGAAACCGTCAAGACGATTTGCGAAGGTGGGCATCTGCAGTGTGTCGGAAAAAATTGATTGAGCGGTGTGTTTAAGTGTTCGCTGCAAAGAAGGCCGATTGTCTATTTCTGGAGAGTGGAATGTTTACTAAAAGGACTTGGGTTCAACTGAGTTTAGTTTTGGCGGCGCTCGTCATTTTCGGCCCACGAAGTTTAGCGCAGACCATTTCTTGTTCTTCGGACGATGGCCATCGGCATTATTGTCCGGCGAACACGCGGGGGCGTGTTCGGTTAGCGCAACAGCGTAGTGAATCTTCTTGCCGGGAAGGCTACAGTTGGGGCTCTGACGAAAGGGGCATTTGGGTGGACCACGGCTGCCGGGGGGATTTTGTCATCGAGGAGGGCGAGGGTCGGGATAGGGACCGAGACCGTGATCAAGATCGAGACCGCGACGGAGATCGGGCTGGAGACCATGACAGAGATCGGGATCGAGACCGCAATGCAAATCGAGACGACGACAGCCGGGGATCAGATCAGGTCATCTCCTGTGCGTCGGACGACATGCACCGGCATTACTGTCCGGCGGATACGCGAGGTGGCGTGCAACTGTTAAAGCAGCGCAGCGATTCTCCGTGCGAGCAAGGTCGCAGCTGGGGTTATGATCGTCGTGGCATTTGGGTGGACCACGGTTGCCGAGGCGATTTTCAGGTGATCCGTTAGTCCTTCGAGCGAAGTCTCAGGTCCAGCAGGCGGCAAAGCACGGGGAGGTTCACCGGCAACTGAGTGACTGCGACGCCCTCAGACATGGCTCTAGAATCCACCCCGCTACCGACGGTGCCATCAAGCCTGGACCTAACACAGGAACTTCATGTCGCGAACGACGCCGAACCTTCGTCGGAAGAAATCGAAGTCCTGCAGGCCTCGATTAAAGCGGGATCGGTTGCACAGATTGTTGTAGCAGTGATCGCTGCCATCGGGCTGATTTACCTGCTGAAGCTCGTGCTGGTGACCACCCTTTCTTCACTGCTGTTGGCGTTCGTCCTTGAGCCACTCGTCGGTGGCCTCGCCCGGATACGTGTTCCCCGTGCGGCCGGGGCGTTGGTTGCGGTGGTCCTCATGGTGGGCTTGACTGGAGGCATCACTTACTTTTTCTACAATCGGGCGGTAGATTTTGCCACGCAGTTGCCAAAGTATTCCGGCAAGATACGTTCAACCTTCGCCGAGCTTCGAGCGCAGACTAGCAAAATCGAAGAAAGCACTCGTTCAGTGATTGCTTCACCCAAAGCTGGTAAAGCGCCAGTTCCGGTGGAGGTCCAAGAGGCACCTGCTCTATCGCGAGTGGTCTCTGCGAGCAGCGGGACACTGGGAGAAGTGTTGCTGGCAATCACCTTCGTTCCGTTCCTGGTGTATTTCATGCTTACCTGGAAGGATCATGCACACTCCGCTACGGTGCGGCTCTTCCCCAAGGAGCACCGATTGGTTGCGCACCGCACGGTCGGCAGGATATCGGCAATGATCCAAGGTTTCATTGCCAGCAATGTCCTGATAGGCGTGGTCGGGGCTGTGATAAGCAGTGTCGTATTCTGGCGCCTCGGCATTCCTTATTTTTATTTTCTGGGAGCGATCAGCGGCTTTGCAAGTTTGATTCCCTATCTTGGCATCTTCCTGGCTCTCCTTCCCCCTCTTGCCGCTGGCATCGGAGTCGTGAACAAGTCCGGAGTGTTTATTATCTTGATCACGGTGGTTGGCTTGCACCTTCTCGCGATGAATGTCTTTTATCCCAAAATCGTCGGAAAGAGATTGCGGCTGAACCCTCTGGCAGTGACTCTATCCCTACTCTTCTGGGCGTGGATATGGGGAGCAATGGGCCTGGTACTCGCCGTACCACTGGTGGGCGCTAGCAAGATTATTTGCGACTACGTGGATTCGCTTCGCGGGCTAGGCGCTTGGTTAGGCGACCGAGAGTCGTGATGAGTGTTTTTTCCTGGCACGATAGGTAACCTCGCGGCAATTACTTGCCTCCAAGACTCTGCAGTTCGCAGGCAGAAGTATGCCGCAAGTTCTCATTCCAATTTCGTCTCGCAAAACCCGGAAATTCATAACAGCCACGATGTTAGGAGCCGCTGGAATTTTCCTCGCGGGCGTCATGTTTTTGACGGCATACTGGCCATTCCGGCGAGAGGCGGTGGTGAAAGATTTGCAGGATGCCAGCTTGAGTAAAGTGGATGTCGGCTCATTTCGTGGTACGTATTTTCCACGCCCCGGCTGCGTGCTCGAACGCGTCATTTTCCAGCACAATCCCAAAGCCGGGACGCCGCCACTGATTACCGTTGACCGTATAAGAATCGAGAGTGGCTTCCTTGGTCTTTTTAGCAAGCACGTCAAACGCATTCGTGCGGAAGGTATGCGCATTCTGATACCTCCACGAGGGGCGGATGAGCACTTCCACCCCCCCCAGAGATCGACCTTCGTCATTGACGACTTGATCGCAGACGGAGCCGTTCTCGAACTCGCGCCGCGCGATCCGAGCGATCCATCGCTGAAATTTACTTTTCACAGCTTCAGCCTTAGCAATGTGGGCAGTAGCGGCCCAGCGTCGTTCAAGGCGGAGCTTTCAAATCCGGAGCCGCCGGGGGAGATAACTACGGCGGGCCAGTTCGGTCCGTGGAACGCTGACGATGTGGGCAAAACTGTGGTGGCGGGAGACTACACTTTCCAACATGCCGACCTGGGCGTGTTCCACGGAATCGCTGGCCTGCTGTCTTCCTCGGGCAGGTTTGCCGGAGTGCTGGATCGCATTGAGGTTCAGGGCGGAACCGACACACCGCACTTCACTGTCACTTCAAGCTCCCATGAAGTGCAATTGCGTACTCAGTTCCATGCCGTCGTGAACGGCGAGAATGGAGACACGTTACTGCGGGGAGTGGCCGCTAAGTTCTGGAAAACGACTGTTTGGTCGGAAGGCAGCGTGGCAGGACGAGCTAGCCAACGAGGAAAAACGGCATCGCTTCAACTGACCGCAAGGGACGGGCGGATCCAAGACATCTTGCTCCTCTTCGCCAAGTCGCCACGTGCGCCAATGTCAGGGACAATCAGCTTCCAGGCTAAAGTTTCCATCCCGCCGGGAACGCGGCCATTTCTCGAGAAAGTGGGACTGCAGGGCGATTTCGGAATTGGCGCCGGCAGCTTTACAAAATTTGATACCCAGGAGGGAGTGAACAACCTTAGCGAGGGAGCCCGTGGCGAAGCAGATCATCGTAAGCCTGAAAACAACGACGACGCTGAGGCGGCGACCGTGCTCTCGAACTTGAAGGGGCATGTCCTGCTGAAGGACGGCACAGCTCGATTCTCGACTCTCTCGTTTAGTGTTCCCGGCGCTGTGGCTCAATTACACGGCACGTACAACTTGATCAGTGAAAAAATTGATTTGCACGGAACCCTCAAAACCGATGCCGAGCCCTCTGAGACAGCTCATGGGATGAAAGCTGTAATGTTGAAAGTCCTAGAGCCGTTCTTCAAGAAGAAGCATGTTGGTTACGTGATGCCGGTCAAGATAACGGGCACGTATGAACATCC
>CATPBJ010000212.1 GCA_955652395.1 uncultured Terriglobales bacterium
CGTCCGTGATTCGACCGGAATCGACTTCCAAGCCGAAATCGATTCAATTCCCATAGCAGCCCGCGTCCGCCGCACCCGCGAACGGCTCCCTTCAAACGTCCCTATCGAAACTGCACCGAGCACGTAACCTGCGCACCCCCACACACTTCTGCCGTCGGGGCAGTCCCGATAGGGATCCGGGATCAGGCTTGGCATGCCTTACTTGATCTCTTGTGACGATTGGGATCGAGGAATTGAGCGACAGCAGATCCAAGGCCGGGCGGGGGCTGTCGATCAAGCCACTTGTGGCATTTGCAAAGGGAACCTTCACCGCTGACAGGTGCTGCAGGAGTTCAACGACCCCGGGAAGCGGACGCACCTGCGCTGCCAGTTTCGCGTAGGCTTCTGCATGAAATGTTTGCAAACGCAGCTCGTCAGTCTGCGTGATCGAGTGTCCCGTCTCCCGTAGCAGCGCATTCACGAGAAGTCCTCCGCTCATTCCGATGCGACGGTGGATGCGCCAGACTGAAAGTTGCGTACCCACTCTCTCCAGGGCCTCCCGCCAGGCCAGGACATGCTGGTACACGCTATCGACAAGTGTGCCGTCTAGGTCAAATAAGAAGGCGGGCACTGTCTCTTGTGATTTGTAGACCTGAGCTTTAGAGCTCATAGATTTGTTCTCCTACGCTGCAAGCACAATGGCCTCATCGCGATCGAGGAGTAGTCGCGGGTCTCCGACCAATACACTGCATGTGCGGCTCTATTGCCCAAAACGAGGAACCAGAAATAACAATCTACGAAACGCGGTGGTCCATTGAGTCTTCCAAGGCCTCGCGGAGGCGGTTCATCACTTTGTGCAAGCCACGAGCGAATCGACTAACGTGTCTGAAGACCACGACCTTTGCTGCAGCTCATTGCGAGTGGCCGGGGCGTTCGACAGAGCGACCACCTGCAACTTTGAGTGCACCAACTGGGGGACTACCTACCCACCCGCATGCTATTCTGTCACGGTCGAGGTTGTTGCCAAAGCCTTTGACCGTCATCCAACCCAGCATCGGTTCAATTCACCGAGGAGGAAACTCCATGACAAATACGAGCCGAGTTACGAAAATGGGTCTTCTGTTTCTCGGGGTACTGGTCCTTGCTGCAACTTCCTGGGCGCAGAAGCGCCCACCCATAGCAGAACAGATTGCCAAGACCTATGGTCTCGATTCGTTTGGGCAAATCGAGGGGATCCGCTACACCTTCAACGCAGCTTTTGGCGAGGTCAAACTCTCTCGAACGTGGTTCTGGGAGCCCAAGGCCGACCGGGTCTCCTACGAGGGGAAAGACAAGGCGGACAAGCCGGTGAAGGTTACATACGTGCGCTCTCAGCTCAGCGGCCAAGCCGCTGTAGTGAAGGACGAAATCGATCCGGGTTTCATCAACGATCAGTATTGGCTGCTCTTCCCGTTTCATGTTGTCTGGGACAGCAGCGCCGAGGTGACAGACACGGGGATGCACAAACTGCCTCTGGGGAAGGGTTCAGCCCGCCAGGTCGTCGTGAAATACCCCTCGAACGTTGGCTACACTCCCGGCGACACTTGGACACTTTTCGTCGGCACCGACAACCGCGTCCAGGAATTTATCTACCACCGCGGCGGAAACGTAAAGCCGACTGTGGTCATCGCGACGTGGGGGGACTACAAGAAGGCGGGCCCTCTACTTGTCTCACTGGACCACCGCGGGACGGCGGACGGCCAGCCGTTGAGGATCTTCTTTTCGGATGTGTCCGTCAAGCTGACGGGATCAAATACCTGGGCGAACGCTCAATAAAACAAACGCGCGATAAACAACGGACGGCTCGTCTTAGCGCTGTTCACCTGATTTTAATCGGAAACATGTGTGGTTAGCGCAGCATCGCGTCGTCTTGGGTTCAGTGCCGCCTGACAAATGGCTCGTCATCAGGCGCCTGCACGCCCGCATGTGCCATACGGCGAAGCGACATGATGGCAGCGGTTATGGCGACGGATCCATACTCGAGCAGCAGGACCCAGCCTGGGAGCTGCCACGTATGCCCGAGCGACCGCAAGTGCCAAACTATGTAAGTTGGCAAAATGCTGACCGTCCAAACCATGAGCGGCAGCGTGGATGTCGAGCGCAGGAATGGAAGCAGCCAGAGCAGGTACCAGGGATACACAACCGGCGCAAAGGCGAGTGATGCGGCCATCGGCCATGCCCACTTGTCATTGTCCGGGCAACACGCTGGCGGCTTACTTCGTAGCCATCCGGCGGTGACCAGCCCGACAAGCACTGCCAGACCAGCCACCATCTGCGGGCTCGCCACTCGCTCGAGCGTGGCGAACACTGGGTCGTTAAAGCGGAAGCTCTGCACGTAGGTACTGAGGGATCCGATCGGAATCCGCCCGTATTCTAGAAATGGGACGTACAATGCTGCGAAAATGAGAGCCGCCAGCCACCCATCGCGAACCCGCAGGCGCCGCCAGTAAAGTGGTGTCAGCACGATCGGAAGAAATTTTACTGCCACAGCCATCCCAAACACGATCGCAGCGATCATTCGCCAGCGGCGTCCAAGCGCAGCGGCGGATACCAACAGCAGCAGCACACCTAGAATATCGACGTGACCGCTGCCGGCCACATTTGTGGCGAGCAGCGGGTGCCAAGCGTAGGCGAGGACCCAATGCTCTCCCTGACCGCTACGACGCAACATGTCCACTAATAGCAGTACGATTGCGAAGTCGCAGACGACAAATGCAATCTTGAACGCGAAGATTGATTCGTGAATCGCCGTCACGGCCCGGAAGAAAAGCTGCGCACCGGCTGGATAGGGGCTCGGCACCTCTGGGTGGTTCAGCCCGCGAGTCTCCGGCGTGTGTAGCCTAGCCAGGGCAGGATCCGCGGGAATCACACTGTAAGGGTTATAGCCGAGCCGCTGCACCCGCCCATCCCATAAGTATCGGCGGATGTCGTCATCTGAGCCTGGCTGCACCATCAGGAATGGAATCCGCCACAAAGCGGCCAACGCGAGACAGGTGAAGACGACCTGGCGTGGGAAGCGCCGCGTCCGAAAAAACTCGCGGACAGCGAGAAGGTACGCGATGCCGGCAATAGCCAGACCAACCAAGAACGACTGTGTGCCGACGCCGCTGCGCGAACAGGTAACCAGTGCGACAAGGATGATTGCGCCGAGTCCATAGAGCCTGCGCGAGGGTGTGAGCCTCACAGGTCTCCCGTACTCGATCGCAACTGTGCTGCCGGCTGTCCCCACTCCGCCAACCAGGCAGCCGTTCGTGGAGCCCTTGCCGGAGCGAGCCTCAGATCCGCGACCAGCCGTGTCAAGTCGGCGGCCAGGTCGATGTCGTAGAAGGGATCTGTGAGGTGCACGGAAAGCTCTAGGGCCCGGGCACGCGCCAACAGCGCCTCAAGAGCATTCGTGGTTCCCATTCCGTCGCCGTTGAAAAGGTCTGGATAGGTTGCATTCGCGCCGACAAGGTAGTAGCCGCCATCGTGCGTCGGTCCAACAACTACGTCGTGCGATGCGAGTACCTCGAAAGCGCCCTTCAGAACCGATGGTGGCAGGTGTGGACTGTCACTGTTGAATGCGATGACGCGCCGGCCAGCTGCCGCGAAATGCGCGAACACCGACGTAAGGCCCGCCGCAAGGCCCTCCCCCGTTTGCGCCACCACACGCACACCCTCACCGGCTACATGCGAGAGATCTTCGACATCAGAAGTGGGACACATGATTGCAACTTCAACGTCCTGCAACGACTGCGCCAGCGCCATTGTGTCGTCCAGCAAGCAGCGGTAAAGCTCGGTAACAACTGTTACAGGAAGACTCTGCGCCAACCGGGTCTTCACCAGACCCGGCTTCGGTGCTTTGGCCATGATGACGAGCGTGAAGCCCAGCTTGGGCGAATGCGCTATGGTCTGGCTAGAGACTTCCATCGTTGATGTTGTTTTCAGATTTCAAGCCGACCGCGGCGTGCCAGCCCGACGCCGGAAATAATAACTCATGATGCGGCTGAGAATGAACCACGCGGCTCCAAGAGTGCCCTTCACGGTACCGCTGATCTTCGACTTTCCTATACGCGGATAATAGCTGACCGGCACTTCAACAATGCGGAATCCGGCAAGGGCACCCTTGAGAATCATTTCGACCGCCCAACCGTACGTAGTCTCTTCGAGCGCCAGCACGCGAAGGACATCGGCGCGCGCAGCGCGGAACGGACCGAGATCAGTGATCCTGAGGCCATACAGAAGCCTGATCAAGCTGGCCGCGAGGCGGTTGCCAAACACGGAATGCCAGGGCAGTGCGCCGGGGGTGCGTTGCTCCAGGAGGCGCGAACCCAGCGTGATGTCCGCACGGCCTTCGATGATCGGAGCCAGGAGAAGCGGCAGTTCGGCCGGGCGATCACTGTAATCACCGTCGAGGAACACGACCACATCAGGGGCACTGGCACTCGCGAGCCCTGTCAAACAGGCGCGACCGTAACCGCGGCGAGGTTCGTGAATGACGTGGACTCCCATCTTGGCAGCGATCTCCGGAGTCCCATCGGTTGAATTGCCGTCGACAACCAAAACTTCGGTGACAATATCGGCGGGAACATCAGCCAGAACGCGGCTGATCGCCGACGCCTCGTTGCGCGTCGGAATAATGACCGACACTCGCACTGGACCCGGGTTCAAAATCACCACCACGGGGAGGACGGCCACCGCCGCGCCAGCCATGCGTCGACGCCCCAGGCTCGGCCCGCGCTTCCCACGGAAAGCGCAAACGATGCGAGTACCGGAACCAACAGCTCCCAGATCCATGAGGTGCCCCACTCCGAGACCCAAAGGCTGGCGAGAAACCCGAACGCCACAAAGGCCACCGGGCGTGTGAGCAGACCGATGACCAGCAGGACTCCGAGTGAGATCTCTGTCATGGCTTGCATGGGAGCCGCCAGCGCGGCATGGCTTGCCATGAATCCCATAACGGCTTTCCACGCGGCCGGCGAGTGGCTCGCCTTAATGTAGTAGTTGATCACACCTGCGTAGCCCGCCGGAGTATAGGCACCCTTCCCCAGATTCTCAAAGAAGACCCACACAAACATCGCGCCAATCGTCAGCCGCACTATTGCCAGCCCGATTCGCGCGTAGGGTTCGTCGACCACTCGGCGTGTGTCATTTATAGCAGGGTTTAAATTCATCATCGTGGCTTCCTTCCCTGTAATTCATTGGTCAAGAAACTGCTTGAACTGAGTCTTGCTCCGCTCGGCTGTCGCGACATCGACGAGCATGGCCGAGTTCGTTCGCAATGAACGGCCAGCGGATTATTCCTGCACTGGGGTTCTCAAATCAACCTCTGGCAATCACTACCGTTGTGCAGGAGCTTCTAAGCTTCGGCAGATCGCGGTTGGCCGCCATTCGGACCTCCAGGCTTGGCCGCTCCCCGCGAATAATTGGACAATAAGAGTCGGGCTGTAGCAGCGCACCTTGCAAGCGTCGCCGTCCAGCACATCCTCCATGACACGAGCCCCGAAACTCGCAAGGCTCGCAGGCTTGGGGAAGTGTCCGTGCCTGCTCGAAGGGTGCGGACTTCAGAATGTCGGGCCCCGCAGAAATCAAATCCGACATCGGCTCACCCGATCCGGGCCAATAAACGCAGGGTTGTGTGGTGGCTCGCGGTGTCACTCGTACGGTGCTGACGCCGCATCCTCCTCGAAGTGGGGGCAGGCCTGCCAGCGCTCGAACCAGCGGCTCGCCGATAGCGATCACATCCGTTTCAGCAAAGAGGCTCCGGAACCCCTCCCAATACTGCTCGTAGGTCAGCGCATAGATGTCAGATCGCACTGCCTGATACACGTTTACTCGTAAGGGAGCGTCAAACTGTTTGGCTACTCGCGCCACATCCGCCAGACATAAGTAGTTCGCCTTCATCATGACGGCGATAATAGTTACGGGCACGCCCAGTCTCACACAACGCTCTGCCTGCTGGTGAATGAGCGCCCAGTTGCCAGGACCGCGCTGTGCATCCTGCTCGGCTTGCGTTGGGTAATCGAGAGAGAACTCGATATCGTGGAAGGCGCGTAATTCGTTGTCTTCCAGAACAGCCACGCTGTGGCCGTTGGAAGTGATGGTGAGCTTGACGGGCTGTGTGCGCAGGTAGGCCAGCATTGCCTTAAAGTCTGGATGCATACCGTTCTCGCCGGTGCCCAGATTCACGGCGCGAACAGGCAGCCTTTCCATGACTGCCTTTACTTGATCGAGAGAGAGACGGTCCGCGCGAGTCGGATCGCGGTAGCAGAACGCGCAGGAAAGATTGCACTCGTTGGTCAGCCCGAGCCCGAGCGAAATACCAGCATCAGGTGGCGTCACACGTGATGTTGCCGATGAAGACTGGATTGTGACGTTGTTCATGCACTACCCTCCGTCACCGGACCTGCGTAACGTGCCAGGCATTGAGTGTAGCGCGCGACTGCGGCAAACTCCGGTCGCCTGCCCAGCTTGAGCTCCAGTTCGAAAATCCGGTCGTACTCAGCACTGAGCGAAACTCGCGGCGGTAAATAATCCGACACGACCCGAACACCACGCTTGGCAGTCACCGCGAGCAACGCTTCCATCAGCATGGCTTGCAGGCTTTCTGCCGTAAACAGACGCACCTTGCCTCCGTACAGAGACTCATGTCCCCACTGAGCGGTAAGGTTTTGTTCCGCTGCAGCCAAATCGCCGGCTTGGATAGCGGCCTTCAACACCTCGCCTGCTTGGTTGCGCACGATAACCGACAGTATCGCCGAGGAATCTCGCATCGCGCGGGCCGCACCGCGCAACACAGCAGCCGGATCGTCGACATACTCCAGGATGTCGTGGCAAAGAATGACATCGAACGGTCTGGCGTGGAACAAGTTCGCCAATTGAGCGGCGCCGTGTTTCGGTTCGATCTTCTCGGCGACTCTTGCTTCCTGCGCGGCTCGCTTCGCGAAATCCAGCATCGCCGGAGAGTTATCCAGCACCGTGACGTGAATGCCAAGTCGCGCCAGGCGCACCGCGAGCGCGCCAGTGCCGCACCCAAGATCCAGCGCGTGCAATGATCGTGTAGCCTGCGGCAGGGGAAGGAATTCTTCCAGGTTGGCAAAAGCCAGGTCGAGGCGCAGCCTACCTTCTGGGGTCTCGAGGTAGGCGGCATACTTGTCCGCGCCGCTCTGGAAGCTGTCGGTGTTGGCGCTTATCTTCTTCATGCGGCACTCACTCAGGCGACTCTCACGGGAAGTCGCTCCCCGATCCAGTCGCTGGTAAACCAGAGCGTATATCAAGAGGATAAGGGTACACAGGCGAGGGTAGACGCCGAGGTGCACGTTATTGTAGATCGCCTGTCCCAAACCGCCCCCTCCGACACTAGCCCCAAAATGGTGGAGGCCAGCAGGTTCATCTCCCAGCGCAGCACAGTGTAGCTGCTCAGCAAAGGGCGAGTTTGCGGCCAGATAGCCCACAACAACACTTGCACGGGACGCGCCCCCAGGGAACGCAACGGCCCAGGTCCACCTTGTGGACCGCCATGATCAAGGTCTTCCGCCCGTCACGCGCAAGTCCAGCGAGCGGGGAAGTCATGGTTTCGGCCAACTCCGGACCGAGCGATGCCGTAGGTTCGTCGGCCAGGATTACGTCCGGCGATTGCATTAATACGCGCGCGGCTGCCAAGCGCTGCTGCTGGCCGCCAGAGAGTTCATCTGCTGTACGGGAGAGAGCGCGCGCGTAACAACCGACTTTCTAGCCCTTCGATCATACTCAGTTCCTCTGGCGCCGTTTGTGGGCGTAGACCAGGCAGATGAAGCCAGATTTACGTCAATTGTCGGGAGTGGGACATTGCACGCCCTCGTTCATAACTGGCGCCAGCTCCCTTCGTGCCCCGCGGATTGAATTCCTGCGGCCGACAGGGCACTCTATCTGGAGCGACATACCTCGTCAACGTAATGATGACGCGCCGCAACTTTTTAAAACTCGCTGCCCTGGGTCTTCGTATCTCTAACTCCCCGCATCCCTCTTGGCCGGGCCAGCGCGCCCAGCAAGTCATGACGGTGCGCGGGCCGATTCCTTTGCGAAGCCTGGGCCGGACCCTTGTCCACGAACATGTACTGGTCGACTTCATCGGTGCAGATCGAATAGGCCCAGGGCGATACGATCCCCAGGAAGTTTTCAGGACGGCTCTCCCCTATCTGCAACAACTCAAAGCGGTAGGATGCGACGCACTCGTCGATTGCACGCCGGCATTTCTCGGCCGTGACTCGGAGTTGCTTCGCAGACTGTCGCTTGCGTGCGGGCTGAATATCATCACGAACACGGGCCTTTACGGCGCGGCGCAAGACAAGTACGTCCCGCACTTCGCATATTCGGAAACCGCCGAGCAGTTATCCGCACGCTGGGTGAAAGAGTTCGAGGAGGGGATCCCGCCGAGCGGGATCAAGCCCGGGATCATCAAGATCGGCGTGAATTCCGGACCGCTTTCGGAAATTGACGCCAAGCTCGTCGTGGCCGCAGCGATCACCCATCGCCGCACCGGTTTGACCATCGCCTCACATACCGGCGACGGAACCGCCGCGTTGGCGCAAATCGCGCTTCTCAAGGAGCAGCGGGTTCACGCGTCGGCATTCATCTGGGTCCACGCACAGAACGAGCCCGACGCGAGCGTCCATCGGCGCGCCGCGGAATTCGGTGCCCGGGTGGAGTTTGACGGCATCGGCCCGAAGTCCATCGAGCGGCATGTTGACTTGGTTCTCGCCATGAAACGCTCGGGGCATCTCGACCACGTCCTGATTTCGCAAGATGCTGGTTGGTATCACGTGGGCGAATCTGGAGGAGGAAACTATCGCGGCTACACGACGCTGTTCACGGAGTTCCTGCCGGCGCTGCGCAAGGCGGAGTTAACAGAGAACGACATTCGCACGCTAATCGTGGGCAATCCACAACGTACGCTGTCGCTCGGCGTCAAGTCTACACCGTAATTTCCGAATGTGTCGATTGTGAGTTTCCAACCCTGAGATCGCAATTCCCAAAACCATCCAAATACCAGCGAATGGCCTCAGCGCCTGATTAACGCGCCAATTGGACGCGCGAAATCTCCCTGGCGCCTCAGAAGTCCGGCGAATAGGGCTTCGATCTTGTAGCGGGCCCGATGGGACCGCTCATAAGCGGGCGTCCCTACCAACCTGCGTGCTGCTTGTCGGGCCGGTCCGTGCCCGTGCACGGAGAGTTTGCGCGAGGGCGCGGTCGTGCATCGCTCCTTCTGCGGGCATCCTGGGTAATCGGTAGTTGTCGTAGTACGCCATCATCGCCCTCCCGCTACCCTTAGTTGTGTAAATCGCATCCAGATCGGTAGTCGAAACCGTCTCCACCTCGGACACGGGGTTCCTGCTCCAGTTCGGCCAGCTACTCTCGCACCGTCTGCGAGACCTGCGCCGCTTCCTTCAAATGCTCCCGTCGCACTCGGCTTTGGCAGCTGGCATTGGCTCTCACCATGGTCCGATCGACCGCCAGATTCTTGCCTTCCCACTCGGGAAGATACCCTTCCGAGTCCGAAGCACCGGGCGTCGATGCGGCCACCCTTTATTGCAAGTTCGGGATTGCAAGTTGCCAGCCAACTGAGAGCCACTTGCCCCACCTAGCGGCCCCGAGAGTGATGGTAGGTTGTTGAAAGATATCGGCCCACTCACTTATGCACAGATTTCTAATCCGGCGGTTGCAGGTTCGATTCCTGCCGCGCCCACCAACCACAGCCTAGCTTTAAGCTACTTCCGTATCCGGTGCTCGCATCTGGTGTTGTTCAGGCAGGAGTCGGGCAGCGCCAATCTCGCAACCGGTTTTCCCTGCACGATGTGCGACTCGATGATTTCATCCACATCCGCCAATGTGACCCGGCCGTACCAGACGGCATCCGGATACACCACGAGGTTCGGACCATGCTCGCACTGGTCCAGGCAGCCGGACTGATTGGCCCGCACTCTTCCCTTCAGTCCGCGTGCCGCCAGTTTCTCTTTGAATGACTTCTGCAGTTCCGCCTGGCCTGCGGGATCGCAGCAGGGGCGCGGAGCCCCGGGCGGGCGCTGGTTGCCGCAGATGAAGATATGCTTCTCGAACTTCGGCATAAGGAAAATGTATAGGATTCGAAGAGTTCGTGCCTGCGGCTTCATTGGCGAGCGCTCGCCTGCCCAGACGGGGACGTCCGGGCCTACGTGGTCTGTGTGGCAAAAACCGTCGGGAGTATTGCGGGAACGTCAGTCCTTCAGCGGAACCATGTTCTTGTCGCCCTGGCAGAAGGTGGCGACGCGCTGCAGTCCGCCTTCCGCTTGCGGCAGCATCCTGACCGGACCATAGCAGTAGACGGCGTGGCCGTTTTCCGCAAAGTACCAGCGTCCTCCCTTGCGAGCGGGTCGCTTGGCAGCGACGTGGTCGGCGGGTGGTGTAGGCGGTGGAATCCGGTACGCGTTTTGCAGGGAAACTGACAACAGCAACGTCGCGAACACTCTCATGGGAGTAACCTGGGCCCTTGAATCTAGATAGAGATCAGCGTCCTGCGATCATCCCCCTGGTCAACAGTGTCCTTTGGAGGTTTCTGCGGAAGCGGTCGCCCGAATTTGCTGGTGCTCTGATTCTTCGCGCCCGCCTGCGGCCGGTGGGTCGACGGCGACTGCGCCCGGGGATCTGACGGGACCGACTGCGCCGGTGCCGATTTCTTTTGGGACTGAGCCCGCGCCTGAGCCTCCGCCTGCTGTTTCTGGATTGCTTTCCCTTTTATGTGGCTCAACTGCACGCTGTCCTCGAAGAGCAAGCGAATGAGGCTGCGCTGGGAGTCGATGGTTCGTCCTTGTTCCACGACCAGCATGGTCAGCAGGCCGTAGGAAACCAGAAACAACACGGTCAGCACGGGAAGGAGCGTGCGTCCGGGCTTGCTGGTCGCGTTATCGCTCGTCAGGTTCCACAAATGGCACCCCGATCCATTGCCCCTCAGCCAGCGGGCATAATTACGGAATGCAGCTTGCCAGCCAACAACGGCAATTCCGGTAAGACACTACAAGGAAGGAAGTTAGGGGCGATTTCCAGGCTCCATGCCAGGCCCGCAAATGCAAGTTGCTGCACATTATAGGTAACCGCGACGGGTTACCCGAGTGCCCCTGGCCTGCCGAAACCCACGACAGACAAGGGTTTCGTCGGCACCACTCCCGGGATGATCCCTCCGGAATTTTCTCGAAGCGGACCCAGCCATGAAATATAAATTCTGCATCTCATCCGGCGCACATTTTTCTGGAACGCCATGACGTGGTAGCTTGCGGAGACACTTCCGGAGATTGCCGGGAAGCGCCAAAATAGCTGAGACCTTTGCGGTCCTGTAGCGCCAATCGTGCCCACCATGCCCAACAAGAAGGATGCAATCATGAAGAAATTCACAGGATTGATGTGCGTGACGCTGCTGGTCACGTTCGCCGTCGCCCAGCAGGAGAACCCTCCTGTAGAACCGATGGATCAAACCCCAGTGTTCCGGGTGAATGTGGTTTCGCGGACCACGAAAGCGGTTAACTATCGCCATCGTGGCGGTTCCACCACGGTGGACATCAAAGGAACGAGCCTGATGCCGGAAGTGACCGGCAGAGCCAAGGTGGACAGTAAAAACGGGCGCTTGCAGATCAACGTCGACCTTTCCAAACTGGGACCGGCCAGCCGAGTGGGTCCACAGTTCCTGACCTATGTGCTGTGGGCGATCACCCCGGAAGGGCGCGCCCAGAACCTGGGCGAGATTGTTCCCGACACTTATGGCAAGAGCAGCCTCGATGTGACCACTGACTTGCAGGCCTTCGGTCTGATCGTGACGGCGGAACCCTACTTCTCCGTCACCCGGCCCAGCAACGAGGTTGTGGCTGAGAACTTTATCCGGCAGGAGACCAAGGGCTTCGAAGAAGCCATCGACGCCAAGTTCGATATGCTCGAAGGTGGCCAGTACACTATCGACGTCCCTGCCCAGCAGCTTCCGTCAACCACCGCTGACCCCAAGACTCCCCTTACTTTGCTCGAAGCACGCAACGCGGTAGCCATCGCCAAAGCCGCCGGCGCGGCTCACTATGCACCTGATAGCTTGCAGAAAGCGGAAGACTATCTGGCCCGCGCCGAAGATTATCTCAAGCGCAAACAGGGCAAGACTCCGATCGGGACGGCGGCCCGTGGCGCCACCCAGATGGCCGAAGATGCCCGCGTGCTGACCCTCCGCCGCAAGGAGCAGGAACGAATCGCAAACGAAAAACAGGCCATGCTGGAGAAGCAGCGGAGGGCTGAGGCGGAAGCCAAAGCCTCTGCCGAAGCCGAAGCCCAAGCCAAGGCTCAGGCCGAAGAAGATGTCCGCAGACGGGCGCAAGCCGAGGCCGACCGGGCTGCCGCGGAAAAAGCCCAGGCTAAGGCCCAACAGCAGCAGGCGCAGGCCGACACGGCCCGCGCCGCGGCTCTGGTCGAGCAGCAGAAAGCTGAAGCAGCAGCAGCCGAGGCGATTCGCCAGAAGGAGGAGCAGCGGCAGCGTCTGCTCAACCAGCTCAACCAGGTGCTGGAGACCAAAGACACCGACCGCGGCCTGGTGGTGAGCATGCCAGACGTGCTGTTTGACACCGGCAGCTATACGCTGAAACCGGCTGCCCGGGAGCGGCTGGCGCGAATCTCAGGCATCGTCCTGGCTTATCCCGACCTGCGCCTGGAAATTGAAGGCCACACCGACAGCGTGGGCAGCGATGCCTACAACCAGACCTTGTCGGAGAAGCGGGCGGCCTCGGTGCGGGACTACCTGGTGGATAGCAAGGTCTCGATCAACAATGTGATTGCGCGCGGCTTCGGCAAGACCCGTCCGGTTGCGGACAACAGCACCGCGGCGGGCCGGAAATTGAATCGCAGGGTGGAGATGATCGTTTCCGGCGATGTGATCGGCACCCAGGTCACGCCCGGAGCAACGACTCCGCCAGCGGCCCCGCCACAGTAGGATCTGAGGCGCGATTTACAGCCGAAAAAGTCGGGCTTTGGGAAAGGCACGACCCTGGTCGTGCCGCTAAGCCGCTGAAAACTTGGTCGCGCTTTTAGCGCCTGAGGTTTTGCTGCTGGACGCCTCGGGAATCGCCATCGACTGGCGAGCGCGCTGGAATATTGTTGCTGCCGTGCGCGTTCCAATCTGCAGGAGCGAACCTCAGCGGCTAAAGCCGCCATCGGCTAGCCTCTTTCGGCGCGACTGAAAGTCATGCCCTTCCCGAAGCCCCTAGCACTGAGCAGGATGGAGAGCAGACCTGTGGGCACCCCCCTCTCTACATTCTTCGTCACGAATTGTTATTGCGGGTCTTCATCACGACTCTTCGTTACATTCTTCGTCACGAATCCATAGGGCCTTCACCACACCCTGCAAGCATTCGCCGCCATCATGGGCTGGCCCGTTTTGCAGCCGAAGGCCTGGCCGAACTCTGGCATGTTCTGGACTACGCCATTCACCCGGAATTCCCGTGGCGAATGCGGATCTGTTTGCACCTGCAGCCGAAGTTGTTGGGGGCGGGTGCTGCCGCACCAACTCTGTCCGTGTCCCAGGAAGAATTGCTGCAGCGGAGTATAGCCGTCCTGCTTTTGTGTCCGGTCGATGTTTTTCCTTTTGGCATCGGCCAGGAATGCGATGTAGGCCAGACGCAGGCCGCCATTGTCCGCGGTGTTCTCGCCTAGCGTCAGCTTGCCGTTGACCTTCACGTCATCTACGGCGACGAAGTTGCTGTACTCCTTCACTTCGCAGTCCGCTTTCTCTTCAAAGTGTTTGCCATCCTCGGGGGTCCACCAGTTCGCGAGGTTCCCGTTGGCGTCGAATTGACGACCTTCATCGTCGAAGCCGTGGGTGAGTTCGTGTCCTACGATGCCGCCGACGTGGCCATAGTTCGACGTGTCCGATGCGCGACTGTCATACAGCGGGGGCTGAAGGATGCCGGCCGGGAAGTTAATATCATTCGCACTGGGGTTGTAGTAAGCGTCGACCGTCGCCGGGGTGATGAGCCATTCACCGCGATCGACCGGCTTGCCAATCTTCGCCAGTTGGCGTCGGTTCTCAAAGTCGGTTGCGTGCAGTGCATTCCCGAAAGCATCATCCCGCGCAATGATGAGCGTGGAATAATCCCGCCAGTGGTCGGGATATCCGATTTTGTCGGCCACCGCACGCAGTTTTTCCTTGGCCCGGACTTTGGTGGCGGAACTCATCCAGTCCAGGGTGTTGATGTCCTGGTCCATCGCCACCTCGATGTCCTGCACCATTTGCAGCGTGGCCTGTTTGTTGGCGGGAGAAAATTCCTGGGAGACATAGACCTGGCCCAGAGCTTCACCCAATCCCGCGTCGGTGGCCTGCACGCAGCGTTTCCAGCGGGCCCTTTGTTCTGGCTGTCCCCTTAACTTGCGGCGGTAGAAATCGAAGTTTTCATCATCGAGGGCCTTGGGCAGCACGTAGCCCGGGGTGGATGTGATCAGTTGCCAGCGTAAATAGATCTTGATCGTCTCCAGATCTGTGGAAGCGAGCAGGCTGTTCAGTCCTTTGAAGAAGTCGGGATTCGCGACGTTCAGTTCGCTGACCGGGGGCGCTCCGGAAGCAGTCAGAAAACGGTCCCATGCCACACTCGGAGCCAGGGTTGCAAGCTCGGACACTGGCATCAGGTGGTAAACCTTGTTGGGATCGCGCCGCGAAGTGATGTCCATAGAAGCCTTGGCCAGCACGGTTTCCAGCTGCATGATGGCTCGCGCATCGCTGGCGACTTTGCTTTCCGTTTCCCCCATGAGTTTTAGCATGTTGGCGATATGCTGCACATACTGGGTGCGGGTTTTCTCGGCAGCCTCCTCGGCGCGGAAGTAGTAGTCGCGTTCCGGCAGACCCAGACCTCCTTGATCGACTGCGGCGATCTGCTTGCGTGCGTCCTTGAAATCCTGCTGTTCGCCGAAGTTGAGTAAGGCATTTACGCCGATCAACTGAAAACGGGCGAGGAGTTCGGGTAACTCGTCTTTGCTCTTGAGCGCCGCAATGCGATCGAGCTCAGCTTGCAGCGGCTTCAGGCCCTTCTGGTTGATCGTGTCCACATCCATGCAGGCGGCGTAGGAGTCGCCAATCTTCTGCTCATTGGGGGTGCGGCTGGCGCCGCCCGCGGCGGCCCTTTCCAGCATGGTGTGGAGGATATGTTCGGTATAGTCGGCGATCATGGCCCCCGTACCGTAGGCGGAGCGATCGTTGGGGATCGGGTACAGCTTGGTAAAGTTCCCGCAGGCATACTGGAAGAAATTGGTGCACGGATCAGCCGTGGTGTCGATAAGCCTCTTGTCCAAGCCCGGCAATCGATCGACGGCCTTCTCCGGTTCAGCCTGCCCGCCGCCTGGCGTCTGTGCCATCGATACAGCGCACAATATTGACACGACCACGAACGCAGTTGCCCAACCAATTGCCATTCGCTTTATCATCTATTTTTCCTCTGAGATCATGCGCGCACGCTGCAGACAAACCGACCCAAGCGTTCGACGGGCGTGCCGTGAATTTGTAAGCAGTTCAACTAAGAATATTGGACCTGTGGTCTGAAGTCTCACTTCCCGCCCATCACCAGCTTGGCGATGGTGGCCAACTGCATGTTGGACGTGCCTTCATAGATCTTGCCGATTTTCGAATCGCGCCAGTACTTCTCCACCGGATAGTCTTTGGTAAAGCCGTAGCCGCCGTAGATTTCTATAGCCAGTGAGGTCACCCGCTCGGCCACCTGCGAGCAAAAGAGCTTGGTCATCGCCGCTTCCTTGACGAAGGATACTCCGGCATCTTTCATTCGCGCCGCGTTATACACCATCAGCCGGGCGGCTTCGATCTCGGTGGCCATCTGCGCGATCTGGAACTGGACGCCTTGATAGTCGGAAATCGGCTTCCCAAACTGCTTGCGTTCCTGCGCATACTTCGCCGCGTACTCCCAGGCGCCGCGGGCCACTCCGGCCATCTGCGCCCCGATTCCGATGCGGCCCTCATTCAACGTCTCGATCGCGATCTTGTAGCCTTTGCCCACTTCGCCCAGCACGTTGGATTTCGGCACCTGGCAGTCTTCGAGAATTAATTCGCAGGTGGACGAAGCGCGGATTCCCAGCTTATCCTCCTTCTTGCCCACGGTGAATCCGGGAAATTCCTTCTCGATCAGGAAAGCCGTGATTCCCTTGTAACCGGCCTCCGGATCGACCGTGGCAAAGAGGACAAAGAGCCCTGCTTCCTTGCCATTGGTGATCCAAAGTTTGCGCCCATTGAGAACGTAATCGGAGCCCTTCATCGTCGCCCGGGTCTGCAAGGCGAATGCATCTGATCCCGAGCCGGCTTCACTGAGGGCGTAGGCGCCACAAGTGTCGGCTGCCATGCGCGGCAAGTAGTGCTGCTTCTGCTCCTCGCTGCCCCAGCGCAGCACGGCGTTGTTGACCAGCGTATTCTGCACGTCCACCACGACGCCGGCGGAAGCATCCACCCGCGACATTTCCTCGACCGCCAGAATTGCCTCAAAGAACTTCCCACCGCCGCCCCCGTACTGCTCGGGAATTTCGATCCCCATCAACCCCAGCTGAAAGAACTGGTGGATCAGGTCGTTGTCGAAAACGCTTTTTTCGTCCATCTCTTTTACCAGTGGCCGGACTTTCTCGTCCGCAAACTGGCGGATGTTTTCGCGGAACATGATTTCGTCTTCGGTGAAGGAGGTCAGGGGAGCTGGAGAGGGAATTTGCAAAGTCGCATCAGGCATGGAAAATACCTTTAAAGCTGAGGATGGCAGACTCTGAATTTTAGCACCCCAGCAGTTTCGCGGACGCGTTGGTCAGGGACTTAAAGCGTTCTTCAGTATTCTCGGCGGTGAATTCCTGCAACAACTCATTGGGGCAGGCAAACAGGTCCTGGAGTGGCGGCACGTCGGCGCTTGCGATAGCTACCCCGCCCGAGGTGAGCTGCAGGACTGTGTAGCCGGCGGCTTCGAACAATGCAATGGTTTCACGCAGGTTGGTTCGCTGCAGATACTCGAACATGACCACTCGAGGCCGATGCCGGCGCAGGCACTCCTTCATCACGCGCAGCACGCTGTTTTCGTGACCCTCGACATCGATTTTTACAACGCGGATCGGATAGGGCAACGCGCGATCCGCGAGAGATCGATCAAGCTGGATGCATGGGAACGTTGCGGGTGGGCACCGAGGTCGAGAGACCGACGACCGTGCGATTGCAGCCGCTCACTCCGCCCGCGTCTTCGAACTCGACCGTCCCCGCCGTGTCCGACAGCGCCACTTCGTGGACTTCGAATCGCAAGCCGTTGAGTTCCAGGTTCGCCCGTGCACGCGCGGCGGTAATGGGATTGGGCTCAAACAGCAGGGCATGTTGAACCTGGTCGGCGAGGAGAAATGTCACTACTCCCACATTCGCCCCGACATCGATCCGTGTGCCCTGCCCAATGTGCGCCCGTAGGAGGAGAATGTCGCGGGAGTCGGGAATCCTGGCATACATCACCGCGGACGACATATGACAGTCAGGATAGGCGCGAAATCGCCGTCCATTGGAGAAATAGACCCAGGCGCTTAAGGGCTGATGACGATTTGACGGCTCCTGCCAGATCGAACCCAGCACGTAGCGCGCGTTCTTCAGAAAGGATGGCAAAACGGTGGCGTCGGCGCAGGTCGCCGCCGGGGACTAATCCTGTTTTCCGCCCTGTATAAGCTTCAATCCGTCGGCTTGCAGGATGCGCTGAATCTGGTTGCGGGCGTGAACTGACCAGGGTCCGACCGTGTCTAGCTTTACATAGGCTCGCCAGTGCTTCAAGGCCTGGCGCGGCTCTTTGATCTTCTCGTAGGCCAACGCCAGATTGTAATGTGCGTCGGCGTAGGTCGGCGCAAGTTGCAGCGCCGTGCTGTAGGTCTGAATGGCCTCTGCCACCCGCCCGGTTTCGTCCAGCACATTGCCCAGATCGAAGTAGGCCAGGGCGTAACGCGGATCCACTTCGATGGCGTGGCGGTAATGCTTTTCCGCCAGCGCATATTCCTGCCGGTTGTAGTGCAGCGTGCCCAGATTGATGTGAGCCGCAGCGTGATCGGGATCGAGGTCCAGCACCTGCTGGTACATCTCGATGGCCTGGGTCTGACGGTTGGGATCTTCCTCCAGCGCGATGCCGCGCGCGAACAGCTCCCCTGCGTCGGTCGGCGCCGCCTCGCTGTAGCTGGAAATCGGAGTGCTGGTCACGACCCGCTGTCCGGGAGAGAAGTCGAACATGAACTGGCCGGCAATGGGCTCAACCACTCTCCCTTTGTGGCGGAATGCAATCCGATGACCGGTGGTGAACGCTCCGGCCTCGAGCAGGGGATTTTCCATCCCTGCAACCTGCTTCAGCATGGCTTCAAGCGATTGCCGGATCACCGCGGGACGCACCTTGCGGGCGCACAGGTCACGCACTTTCTTGATTTGCAGGAGTTCGAAAAAAGAATAGCTTTCGGCAGCGGCCACCAGTCCGGCCTTCTCCCAGGATGCCAACTGACGCGCTGTGATCCTCAGGATCCGAAGCAGATCGGCTTGACTGTATCGGTACACGATTGTTATTGAGCTCTCACTGTATTATCGGAAAAGTTACTACGGGTTGGCAAGGCGAAACTTACCTGAAAGGGAATCTCGGCAGACAACTTGCCCAATTCGGAGTGCAAGATACGTGGAAAACTTCGCACCGAACTAAAAAACTGGAGCCGACGAGCGGACTTGAACCGCTGACCTGCCGATTACGAATTACCGTTCGGTTCCATTCACACAGCAGCCAAATCTGTGGCAGTAAGAGACTTTAACAAAATTCCGCCCGCTCGGAAGGAAGTTCGGCGATGTTGATAATGTTGGACCTTGGTGAGACAGGTTGAAACTCTACGTCACAATCACGTCACAAAGAGTCAGCGAATGACTAAACCAAAAAACAGTCTTGTGGGAGGGGAACTAAGAGCGCCGCATCCAGCAAATCTCGGGCGCCACGCGGCTGAATGCAAGATCTGTGCTCACCCGCAGCGCGAAGAAGTCGAGCGCGACTTCATCAACTGGCGCAGTCCCGCGGCAATCACGAAGCAGTACGCGCTCGGCAATCGCGCCAGTGTCTACAGGCACGCCCACGCGCTCGAACTTTTCTCCAAGCGGCAACGCAAATATCAGGGCCGCTCTGGAAAAGATCATTGAGCGTGCCGGCGAAGTCGAGGTGAACGCTGCTGCCATGGTCAGCGCAGTGAGCGCATACGCGCGGATCAATACTGCGGGCCAGTGGGTGGAACGTTCAGAAAACGTTGATCTGAACCAGCTATTTGACAAGATGAGCGCCACCGAATTGGAAAAATAGGCGCGTCATGGGGAGTTACCAGAGTGGTTCACTAGCATCACAGGAGGCGCAACCAGCAATCGCGGTCGGAACGGGTCGGAAAATGAATAAAACCTTGCAATCGGTTCAGGAACATCAAAGTGTAGTCGCACCACCCGGGCCGAGTGTATTTCCTCTGGGCTCTCTCGAATCACGAGCCGCGGCGCGAGCACTCGCCCATGCGAAATCTCGCAATACCCGAATCTTGCCGGAACTTCGCGACGCCATCGCTGACCCCCTCACCTGGCTAGGCGTTACACGCGCACACGAGACAGCCATTGGCGCGAATCAGGGGCTAGCCGTCCTTACAGGCCGTTTCCGGATAAACCCTACTTCTCATTGCGGTGCTCAAAACCAGGGCTTTGAGAGCCAGACCCGCCATGGCACAGAGGAGAGAAAATCATGAAATCCAGAATATTGAGGCCCATTACCGCGCTAACTTTGTTTGCTGCAATGGCAACCCCGCCGCAATTCGCCGCGCAAGAGCAACAAGAAGAGAAAAAGGAGAAAGAGCACCTCCGGTACACCGTCATCGACCTCGGCACCCTGGGCGGAACACGTAGCCAACCCTTCGGCATAAACAACAATTTGCATGGGGTTCATTGCTGAGTCTTTCATTTGCATTTCCACCCCCCGGAAAACGTCGGGCGGAGCCTCCATGGATTCAGGGAGAATGATGGCGCACCGGAAGGTGCGAGTTCGACTGGCCTTGTGTGTGGCCATGGCGCTCCTATCCCTGATCGCGGCCTGCGGTGGTTCGGGCGGGTGGCGATGTTTCAATAGTTGGCCCTTTACAACTCACGGTCACGTTCCTGATGGTGGGTTCGCCGCACAGAATCTCTTCGATTAGCCGAAATTGGTTGATCCCCTAAACAGAAAACCTACTTTCGGGTCCAAGTGCAACCATTTGCATTCAGAGGACCTCGTCCAGCCCGTGCGGGCAGCCGAAGGCACTTCGGCTGCAACAGTTTAGATTTCTGTTCTTTTGGTCTAGAACATGCTGCTTCAAAGCAAAGATAACCTGAGCACCCTAGCCTGGCTCATGGGCTGGAGCCATAGTGAAGGAGCCAAATTTGATTGGGAATCTCGAATTTATCACCGAAGCGATCGTCGGCAACCGATCTTGGCCAGCGCCAGGCCGGCTCTGAGGCTAGATGCGGTGTAACTGAACCGGCAGACCCGCTTGCCGCGCAGGGCACAGCCACATCTGCCGATCTACCAACCGATTCAGCCTCTAACGAGATCGTAGAAGAAACCCGCCTCATTGAGGTATTGGAAGAAGCCCGGCTGGCCACGGGTGCCACTGGAGCAGCTATCGCCCTGGTCCGGGGAGCAGAGATTGTCTGCTGCGCCACTACCGGCCCCGACGCTCCTGATCTCGGGGCACGCCTTGATCCTGGCACGGGACTCTCGGGTTGCTGTATACAAACTCGCCAACTTCAGCAATGTAGCGATACGGAGACAGACCCCCGCATTGACCTTGAAGCTTGCCAGCGTTTAGGAGTCAGGTCAATTGTAGTTCTGCCCCTGATGGATTCTGACGAGTTGTGTGGGGTCTTCGAGATTCTTTCGTCACGACCGAATGCTTTTGGCCAGCGCGATTTGGACAGTTTGCAGGCGTTGACCGATCGAATTCTCGAAAGCAAACCGCCGCGGTGGAATGCTAATGTGACCGCGCAAGGGAAAGATCATGCCGTCGATCCGGCAGAACTTCTGGGGCATGAAGTCTTCCTGGCTTCGGCGCAGCGCGATACCGGAGCCCGGCGCAGCAATTTATGGATGGCGATTCAAACCGCGGCGGCCGTGGCTCTGGCTGTGCTGCTGGGTTGGATGATGGGTCGTGTCGGGTGGAAGATGGCAGTCGATCGAGCCGAAAGCCAAGCTTCCAGATCTCAGGAAGAAGTACAACCTCCAGTGCAAGTGGCACCGGGCACTCTTCAGACCTCGTCGGGTGTTAAACAACAAACCCTGGCGCAATCGGAGACGATATCATTCTCTGAGAATGAGGCTGGCACGCTTCAAACTGAAGGGACCCGGGAGAGTGATTTTGCTGTCGTGCCTGCTCAAATCTTTCCTAAAGCGACTAATAGTTACGTGTTAATGCGAGTGAAGCCCGAGTATCCCGAAGAAGCCAAGCAACAGCGCATTCAAGGTCGGGTGGTAATGAAAGTTTTAGTGGGAATTAATGGCTTGGTCCGAGAAATCGTAGTTGCTAGTGGCGATCCTCAACTCGTTAAGTCTGCTGCTAACGCGGTACGGCAATGGCGTTTCAAGCCTCACAGCCTCAAAGGTCAGCCGGTCGAGTTCGAGACCCAGATAACGGTGGACTTTGCGCTCACGTAGCACTTTCGTGGCATACTTGTAGTTGCGTGAACTGCGGCATTTTTTCAATCGCTCCGCCAGCGACTCTCCCTCAAAAACTCCATCGCCAAGAAGTCGATGCCGTCTTGATGGCCAGCGTCGTGCAGCGTGCAGCGCGGATGATTGAACGACGAAATAGCCCGCGCCTCGCGCTCGAAGCGCTCCTCACTGGGACCAAACTGCAATCGACGGCATGGTCGTCGAGATGGCGATTTTCTTCTCGACCCTTTGATAACGTGCCTTCTGATCCAGCCCGCGAACGCGGACTGGCGGGACGGACCAAAGTTCGAGAAGATGACGAAAACAAAAGCGCCCCAGACTTCATGGGACGCTCGTCGAACAACCCCGCCCCGAGGTATGTTCACAACAAGAGACTAGCTCACTCTTGTTTTTCGTAAACTGTATAACATTGAACAGTGTTGAGGCCGCAAAACGGGTACGGCTTAAGCGGTGAGACCGGAAACGCGGTCATGGGTTAATGTCGAAATTCGACGTTCGGACCCTCACGACCGCATCTCTTTCAACCAACCTGACCGCACATTGTCAAGCCGAACTCTCCCCAAGTTCGGCTTTTTGCGCCACTGACTCCTTGACTGCCGCGGCAGAGCTGCGCCCCGATTACACTCACCACTTGCCCGACCCCCGCTGGAAAAACTTGCCGCGGGCCAAACCGGGTGAGCCGTCCAACTCACATTGTCCGCCATAGGACGCGAATACCGGTTTTCCGATTCTCAGGTCAAGCAAATTACCGAAGGGGCAAGCTATCCCGTTTCTTTTCGTCAGCGCACGGTGCGGATGCCGATCTGGGGGCTACGCCGGACCACACCATCTGATGGTAGAGGTCGTCCATCTCTTCGGGTGAGGCGGGCGCACCGTGATCGACCCACCATGACATAAGTGACAGCAAGGCTCCGGCGAAAGCGTTCGCCATGGCGGTCCGTTGCTGTGGGGCGATCGTGCGCGACGGAGACATCTCGGCGAGACGCTGTTCTATGGCGCGGGCGAAATATCCCTGCCCCAACTCGAGAAAGTCCCGCAACTTGTCGGCGGCGATCAGAGCCGCCCGCAACTGGCGCATCTCGGCGACGTGCGCAAACAGCTCGCGCACCGGAGCGACGCGATTCGAAGCCTCTCGGCGACGTAAGAGCAGGGTCGACATCCCTTCGAAAAAGTCTTCGAGGTCGCTGAGGAACAGGTCGTCCTTGCCCCGATAATGCGCGTAAAACGTAGAGCGTCCAATCCCCGCGCGGTCGAGCACATGCTGCACCGTGATGGTTTCAAACCGCCTCTCCTGCGTCAGTGCGAGGAGGGCATCGCCGAGGGCGTCACGCGTGCGGCGAACGCGCCGGTCTATCTTTGTGGTTGACGCCGCAACTTTTCGGGACATAGGTCGCCTCCTTGTTCAGGATCGAGGGACCAGACGCGAATCGGATTGACCACTCTCGCTTTGCCCTCTACAGTTCGACGCATGACAGATGATCGCTTGAGTGGGTTGGCGCTGATCGCGGGAACGTGTGGCATGATTATAACCATGAGCTTGCATCCGACGGGACGCGTCGCGGCGGACCAAGTCGAGCCGATGATCCGCAGGTTGATCGCGGTGCACGCGCTGGCCCTGGCGTGTGTGCCCGTCCAGTTTCTCGGCACCTGGGGACTTTCTCGACGCATGGCTTCGCCTGATCGTCTCGCGGTGGTTGGGCTGGTAGTGTACACATTCGCCCTGCTTGCCGTGATGCATGCTGCAGTCGCCGATGGATTGGTCACGCCGGGCTTGTTCCGGCAGGTCGGTGCGTCGGCGGGGACGCCGCAGGCGATCGATGGCTGGCGCATGATGTTACGTTACAACTTCTATGTGAACCAGGCATATGCCCAGGTATTCGTGGCGGCGTCCTCGGTGGCCATCGTATTGTGGTCGGCTTCGATCTGGTGCAGCAGGGACCTGGCTCGTGGCTTGGGGATTTACGGTTGCATCCTAGGCCCGGTCACTTTGATCGCATTGTTCTCCGGCCGCTTGAATCTCGACGTCCACGGGTTCGGTATTGTCGTCTTCGGCCAGGCGGCCTGGTTCATAGTTGCGGGCGCGCTCCTCTGGCGAGGCGGGCACCAGGTTGGTGCCGCTGCGGTGTGAGGCGAGCAGTTTCTCACCATTTGGAAACGCGCCGACCCCGACATCCTCATCCTGAAATACTTCTCTTTGTTCATTGAGGGTTGGTATGGGCGCCAGTGCATTCCATCGGGCTTTTCAGGGAAGGGATCTGCCAGGCTTCGAGAACCACCTAACCTCAAACGGATTGCCCGAGCCCGTCGCACCGATCGACGGAAGCCCGAGTCATGCACATGGCGAAGATCAAGAGGTCCCGCTGTGCATTTGATACGTCGGTCGAGACTATCAAGCAACTGAGGCAGGCCCAGGTACCCGACGCCTTGATCGTGACGATGCTGCGGCGCGGACAGGTGGCCCACCAGGCGCATGCGACCATAAGGAGGGGGGAGGAAGGGAGGAATGAAGAAAATGACAAACGACGAATGGCCTAACCGATGGTGAAGGGCCGGTCATAGCTGTTGTCTACCATTGTCCGTGTCTCAGTCTCAAACGCACTCAGAGCGTTCAACGCATCCTGCATTTTGTGTCTTTCCGCGTGATGGTCGCTGTCGTGTTCCAGGTCTCGTAACCTTCCAAAGATGGCCTGACGTGTCGCTGCAATCCGCTCTGGCATTTTCGTAGCATTCACTTCCAGTATGGTTTGCATATACAGTTCTTGCCAGGTTTTGTTTTCCGCAAACACTGCTGCACCTCGGTACGAGAACGTACCCAGCCGGCCAACGAGAACTCTGTGCAATATTGACCATTATTGACCATATCTACCCCCCACCGCGCGATGGTCCTCGCTAGGGCGGTGGCGGCGCGGCGACCGGCGTAATTCCTGCTTACAGTTCCGGTTTTCCAGTTGACCTGCGCGGGCGGGTATTGGGCGAAGGTGAAGACCATCCCGCTAGCAGACGCGGCGTCGCCCGATTCGGGGTTTTGCTAGACGCTCTTAGGAATCTGAGCTAGGAGGGTGTTGAGGCGCTAAGACTACGAATGTCTGGCAAGCCTTGTTCCGATTCGCCAAGACCAAACCGGAGATGATCACACGTTCAGCTTCCAGTACCCACTGAGCGGAGCCTTCTGGACTTTCTGTTCGCCAAGCAGGAGGTTCAACGCTATGCTAATTGTGTCCGGGCGTTTGCGAAGCTGTGCTGCCAAATCGTTCTCGCCAACCACCACGTCCCCGGTTGGGTAGTTGCGATGGACTTTGTGTCCATAGCTCGCGATTCTGTCAGCGAGGGCGCGAACCTCTTTTTCCTTCGTTCGTTGCGTACGTTCGGCGCGTGCCTTATCGTTCTCAAGGCACCGACTGCAAGCGACAGCAATTCCGACAGCACCAGCGACCGCCGCACCGGTTTTCCAGTGCGAGGCAATCCAAGAAGGCACGCGTGTGAGAAAATTCATCATTCGAAGGCTCTTACGGACTGTGATCGGCAGCGGTCAGAGTACCCTGACAGGATCGCAGCACAAAGATCACCGAGGTATTACTCCTTCAGCGCAATTCGGACTTTGATCGCGACTCGCCTATTGGTCTCTAATTCCGGGCTTCCGAGTGCTTCACGTATCGAAACGTTAGATTAATCCGGGACTCCGTGACGAGCGGCTCCTTGGGCACTTCGTGTCTGAAATGTCTCTGAGACTCTCCCGCCATGATCAGCAGGCTTCCGGCGGGCAATGTTTCGGACAAGACGACACCGCCGTCATTTGCTTTAAGCCGGAATACCCGCTCCGCACCCAAACTGACTGACGCAATCACCGGACCCATCTCCGGCTCGGCATCGGCATGGAGACCGACGCTGTCATTTCCGTTCCGATAGAGATTGCAGAGCACGGCGTTGTACCCTGTTCTTGGCAGGTTGCCATAGACCGCTGCGGGGGTGACTTCCTCGACGCGAGCCTTCAACGAGAGCAATTCCGGTAACCAAGGCAGGGGCTTGTACTCCCGTCGTGAATACGTGTAGTGCGTTCCGGAATCGCCGTAGTAGGCTTCGTCGCGAGGAACGACATGCCCAAACAAACCCTTGCGTCGTTCCCACGCGCATGTAACTAGCAACGTCGTGAACAATCGGGTCGCTTCCCAGAGCTGGAGAAAGTGCTGGTCCCAGAAGAGTTCTGCTCCCGGAATTGGAATTGGCTTCATTGCTGTTTTCCATCAGATGACACTACGGGGAGCCCACCTTCGAACTGGTCCCTAATTGCTCAATTGTTTGCTGACAGTTTTGTTCATCTGGAACATATCCAGTCTGGCTCTTCCAAGAGAGATTCTGAAGTCGTTTCCACTTTTATGGTAGTCTAACAAGTATCAGCTAAGTTTGATTCACCCGCAGTTGAAAGTCGGTCCCGCCAACCAGCGTCACCCCTTCTCACCCGCAACGATTCTTTCTCAGCCGAAATTCAAGTAAAGACAGGAACAACAATCAATGGAACAAGGAACAGTAAAGTGGTTTAACGATGCCAAGGGGTACGGCTTCATCAGCCGTCAAAATGGCGAAGACGTTTTTGTGCACTTCTCGGCTATTCAGGCTGGCGGCTTTCGCAGCTTACAAGAAGGACAAGCCGTGCAGTTCGACGTGACCAAAGGTCCGAAGGGTTGGCAAGCAGAGAACGTTCAGGCTGTCTAAGGGTCGACCGGAGTGCCCGTTACCCGGAAGGATTTCGGGCACCCCTTTTTATTTCGGCACACAATTTTAGGACGCTTGCTGGTGTCGTCATATCGCCGGACCTGCCAATTTTCCAGTGTCACTTTCCTCTCCTGATGCCTCGTTGGATGCTTCAGCAACCTCATTGAGGCCCCCCGTCTCGGCGCATTCACCTTTTTCGTCGTAATCACAGACGCGACCGGGGTGGGCTTGTTTGCATTTCTGGCAGAGTTGAGTAGCCATTCTTCCACTTCCTCCAATTTTGCACTAGATCGTGTCGCGCACAGAATCGACAGGTCCCATCGCTTTGGGGTTGTAGTTTCTGGCTAGGCCTCAATAGTGACCTCCACCGCCGCTCCCTTTTTGAGGTTTACTTCTTCACCGTTCCCATTCGTCAAAGTGTTCTCGATGCGGATTTCCCGATACAGCTTATCGGCATTTTCAATGGCGATCTGCGCCTTTTCCGGTTCGCTCGGATCTGACGACGTGATGATCTTTTCGACAGTTCCGTGTAGCGTAGTACTTGTTTGTTCAGTCATAGGTATTCCTCCGCAGGTCCCTTTAGGAGAGGAAAGAATGACAGGTGCGGACTCTCGTGTCTGAGCAAGATAGCTCACGCCGAGGCGGCTTCGCGGTGACGGAGCCGCCACGATATTCGAATTCGTAACCCGTCCTTCGCGGATGGGGCAACGGATCGTTTCCCTTCTCAGCTTTCCAGCTTTGGCCGTCTCCAAGGTCATGATTGGTCAACGGTTGCAATACCTGCGTAATCTTTTACCAGTCCCCTGTGGGGGGCAGACTCCAAGGTGGGGGGTGTCTGATGAAGAAGCTGAGTCTCTTCATGTTCCTAGTTTTGTCTCTGTCAAGCGTCGCTCAGATGGCACGGCCTTCGGTTTACATTGAACCCCAAAATGGGTTTGAGACCTACGTCGCGGCTGCGATTGAAAAAAAGCAAGTTCCCGTTGACGTGGTGACAGATCCGACTAAGGCCACCTACACGCTCAAGGCTGCGCCGGTTGAGATTAAGCAGGAATCAACAGGGGGCAAGATCGCACGTTGCCTATTCGCCTACTGTGCCGGGATCGAAGACAAAGGGAACGTCTCTGTTCAATTAATCGAGACGGGCTCGAGCAAGATGCTTTGGGCTTACTCTGTGAACAAGCAGAGAGGCGGCAGCAAGAACCAGCAATCAATGGCGGAAGCAGTTGCCAAGCATTTCAAAGAATTCCTCTCGCAGAAGTAGACAAGACTGACTGGCATCGGGAGGCGCTGCGGACTATTGTGGCCAGAACACATTAGCGCTGATCAGGCTGCCAGAAGCACGAGTTTGGACCTCGTTTTCTGAATTGTGTTAACGAGGGCCGTGGGCTTGCTGCCAGCACCCGTCGTTATTACAGGTTGGGTTGGCAGCGGATCAGCGAGACGCCTCTCATGGGCATGACTCTCGCTCGCCACACATTCGGAACGGTGGCAACCGGAAGCCTGGCGATGGTGATGAAGTTGATGGGCCACCCGGATGTGCGAACTTCGATGCGCTACCAACATCCGGTGCTAGATTCCATCCGCGAAGCCATCGACCAGCGCAACTTACCTCACAATTCCCGTTACAGTGAGTTTGAGGGTGCAATGAAGCGGGCAGGTAAGTGATTGAAAACTGGAGCCGACGAGCGGACTTGAACCGCTGACCTGCCGATTACGAATCGGCTGCTCTACCAACTGAGCTACGTCGGCTTACTTTCGATTCTAACTGCGAGTGCAGAGAGCGTAAAGAGCGGAGCAGTCCTCGGTCATCAGTCGTCAGGAAATTCCGGGACTACCGCAACAAAGTCGTTTTGCAGAAGACTGGCGACTGAGGACTGCGCCCAAACAAAGAGGCCACCCTGGCAATGGGTGGCCTCTTCCTTAAGGAGAATAGTTCCAACGGGGCAAAAATCCGTCAAAACTTTCTGGCGAAATCTTATGAGCCGAAAAAGGGGGGTGTCAAGGGATTTTTGGGAAATAAATATCTTTAGATTCAATAACTTAGAAAATAAGTTAACAGATCGGCGAAGCGGCCGGTTCTTGGCTCTTGACCGGGTCTTGTCCCCCTAAACGGCTTTGATTGATGGGCTTACCTTCGAATCGGCGACCCCATCCTGACCCTCAGACAGGTTCAGGGAGATGAAATCCGTGTCCTTTTCGCGATGCAGAACTTTCTCGGGCAAAATGTGATTGAAGAAGATCCGAATGCCTCCAAATGCGAGGCCCGCCACGCTTGCGAATACGATCAGAATCCCGCAGAGCAGAAACACATTCAAGAGCAGATTGCCAATATTGTTCTTCTTCCCCTGATATGTGTTTTCGTTCCAGGTGACGTCGGCTTCGTAGTTCACCGAACTCAAGAGAGCCCGTGCGTCTCCCTGCGA
>CATPBJ010000213.1 GCA_955652395.1 uncultured Terriglobales bacterium
GGGGCTGGATGCCCGCCTGACAAAACGGCGAGACACTGGCGCTACTGATTTTGCAGATCGTAAATTGCGCAAACAAGTAAACGCTGTGACGGACGGCACAACCAAGGGGCTGGTTCGTGAAAATCAGAGGACCCATTCCCGAGGAATGGGTCCATCTTGGTTCAAGCCTATCTGTAGACAGACGAGAAGCGCGCTACGAGGCGGGTTGGATGTCGCTGACCCGAATCATACTGGTCGATTGGTCGAGAGTTCCGCTGACCGTCACCTGCTTGCCGCTAAAGCGCTTGGCCTTCGCCTGGTCGTCGAGCTGGTAGGTGGCAGTGTCAGTTTTGAGAACATACTGCTTTTCCACCTTGACCACTGTGCCTGAGAAGGACTTCTGGGTTTGAGTGTCGGCTGAAGTCTCCGGAGCAGGCGTGGACTGGGTTTGGGAATCGGTCGTACCCGGCTGGGAAGGCTGATCCTGCTGAGCAGACGCCGCTGGGGACAATGCTGCGGCCAGGGCCAGTGTGGCCAATAAACTAAGATTTTTCTTCATGATGATTCCTCCAATTTCAATTTGGACCGAGCGGATTATGTCCACGCTGCACTAAAGCACGGCAGAGGCCAATGAGGGTGACGTCCATTTTCCTGCTACTTAGAAGGGCCAGATCTTGAGACGGCGGGAGTTTTTTGGATGCCTTAGGACAAATCTTCCCCTTAGAGTCCCGCATACCAGGAATACTGTACGGGCTAAAGTCAGTGTTCTTCGCGGACGCGCAACCAATCCAGAAACATTTGTTCGATGGGTTTGTCGTAGGTCATCAGAACATGGCGGACAGTGTGACCGCTGACGAAATGGCACACCTCCTCGGCGAGGTTCTTGGCGTGATCGCCGGCGCGCTCGAGGGACTGGGTCATGAAGATGACCTGCAGGCTGGCATGCCGCTCCACGTTCTCGGGATTTTCGATGTGCCGGAGAAAAATGAGGTTCCGAAGGCGGTCGATCTCGGCGTCGGCGCGCAGCACGTCGACCGCTTTTTTGACGTCGCGGGTGGAGAACGCCGTACCTGCGTCCGCCAGCATCTTCTCGAGTACAGTGGCCATGTGGGTAAGATCACGAATGTCCTGCGGATCGAGGCGAGCACAAACTGCTTGCGCGCTGCCGGCAAAGCTAAGAAGAAGGTCACCAATACGTTCCAGGCTGATCATGAACTTCATACAAGCCAGGAGTTCGTGCGCTTCCGATTCGGTGACCTGAGTGATGACCTGGGTCACGCCCGCGTCTATCTCCATGTCCAGGCTGTCGAGCTCCTTTTCGCGCTCGCGAAGCGTGTTCAACAGCGGACAGGATGCCGTGGCTATGCCTTCAGCGGCGGTCGCGGCCGCTTCCTTCGCGACTCGGCAAGCTTCGATCGTCTGCTTCACCAGGTGGGCGTAGGGAGATTCCGGTTCCGGGCTTCTCAAAATGGCCGTACTCATGCGCACATTCCTTCCGAAAGCGACCTGGGCTAGCCGCAGGCTCTGTTTCATTCTCCGGTTGCTGATAGTAATGGTCAATACCGGAGCATAGGTTGTTTTTTCAACGCCTTGGTTAAAAGGACGTGAATTTATGGGGTTGCGCCGATTCTCTCTTTGCTCAGCTGGGACAACCGAGAGACTGCCCCTGAGCGAAGTCGAGGGGCGGCTGTTACCGCGCAGTCGGTGGTGGCTTTCTAAGCTGATGGCAGTGTGAAGAGGAAGGTCGATCCGTGATTGAGCTCGCTTTGGGCGCGAATCGTACCGCGATGGGCCAGAACGATGTGTTTGGCGATGGCCAATCCCAGCCCCGTGCCGCCGGATTCGCGAGAGCGGGCCTTGTCTACCCGGTAGAAACGCTCGAACAGGCGAGGCAGATGCTCGGAAGGAATGCCCGGACCGAAATCCTGTACATAGAATTCGACGCCGTCTGGGATTTGTCGTGTCCCCAGAACAATCCGGCCACCCGAGTGGGCGTATTTCAATGCATTGTCCACAAGATTGGAGAAGACCTGATGGATAGCCTCGGGATCGGCGCCAACCTGGGCAACGGCGTTGTCCTCGACCTTGAGGTCGACATTTTGCGCCCGCGCCAGTTCGCGAAAGCTCTGCACTGCTTCCTGCAGGAGTTCAGCCGGCGCGCTGGGTTGGATGTCGAAGCGCTGTTCTCCCGATTCCACTCTCGCCAGGGTGAGCAGATCTTCAGTCAGACGCGACATGCGCAGGGCGCTCTTGCGAATGATGTCGAGAAATTCGCGGGAGTGGTTGTTGTCAGGTGCGCTATCGAGCAGAGTCTCGGTGTAGCCCTGGATGGAAGTGAGCGGCGTGCGCAGTTCGTGCGACACGTTGGCAATAAAGTCGCGACGCGTCTTCTCGACCCGTTCGGTCTCTGTAAGGTCACGTAGCACTGCCACTGCACCACCGCCCGGCATGGGCGCGGCGGTCACGTCGAAAGTGCGTCCGGGGACAATCGATGCGGCCCGGGCAGTAAACACCCTGCGCGCTTCGCTTGCGCCCCGCACAGCGGCCAGGAAATCAGGATCGCGAACTGTCTCCACCAGAGGCGCATTTTTGCGGGTGTGTTGGGGCACCAGTCGGTCCATCGTCAGGTTGGCCCACTGCACACGATCATCCGCACTGACAGCGATGACGGCGTCCTGCATGCTGTTGAGCAGCGTTTCGAGCTGACGCTGGCTGCCCTTCAACGCGGCAAAGCTTTCTTCCAGACGGTGGGCGGTGTTGTCGAGAGAGGTGGCAACCTGCCCGATTTCGTCTCCGGAAGGTTCCTCGATGCGCGCGGCCAGGTCTCCGGCACCAACTCGGTCGGCGAAGAGCACGATACGCTGCAAGCGGCGGGCCACGGAGCGGGCAGTGATACCGGAGGCTACGAGCGCCACCACAAACGCCAGCAGCACGCCTATCCAGGCATGGTGAACCGAGAAATCGAACATCACCGAGGCCGCGGCAATCACCAGCGCGAACGCAGCCAACAATTTGATAAATATCCGATTTCTCACTTTGGGGCCTCGAAGCGGTAGCCCGCCCCCCGCACGGTCTTGAGGTAGCGCGGGTTCTCGGGGTCGGGCTCGATCTTTTCACGAATACGGCGCACGTAAACATCCACGGAACGCGGGGTGACGTAGGCCGTATCGCGCCAGACTGAATCAAGCAACTGATCGCGGGTAAAGACGCGGCCAATGTGACGGGCGAAATAGTCGAGCAGCCGGAACTCAGTGGCGGTCGTCGTCACCAGACTGTCGCGGACGGTGAGGGTCATGGCGCTGGGATCGATTTCGATGTCACCGATTTTCACTGGCGCCTGGGACAAGGGCCGCTCGAAACGGCGCAGCACAGCTTTGACCCGCGCCACCAATTCGCGCGGGCTGAAAGGTTTGGGGATGTAATCATCGGCGCCCAGTTCCAAGCCAAGAATGCGGTCCGCTTCACCGCTCTTCGCTGTGAGGAAAATCACCGGGGTTGGCGCCAGTGACGGGATTTGCCGGATCTGGCGGCACAGTTCGAGGCCGTCCTTGCCCGGAACCATGATGTCGAGAATAAAGAGCGCCGGATGCTGGCGTTCAGACTCCAAGATGACCGTGTTTCCGGTGGAGAACACTTTCACCGCGAATCCGTCCGCTTCCAGATGGTGCCGCACCAGGCGGGAAATATCCGGGTCGTCTTCGACTACAAATATGCTGGGTTTCATGGGGGTATTGTAGCGGGCGGGCCTGTGGGACACCTAGTCTTGGGATCTCTTTGCTGATGGCCCTATTGCGATGATCAGGTTTCCGGCTCGCTCCCTCCGGAAACTCATGCCCCGAGGAACCACCGTGGTCGCGCTGTACTCTGTGAGGACGGCAGGGCCGGAATATTTCTTGCCGATCGGCAGTGAATCGCGGGAAAAGATTGCGGCCGCGAGCTTCTTCCCGGAGAAAAATACAGGGGCGCGGCCCTCAAACTCGCTGCCGGGTTTTGCCCGGCCTAGACGGGCGGGGGCGCCCGTCCCCACGTGGCCGGTGGTGGTCCCTTTGACCATGCTGGCTTGCTGCGACTTGATGGTGGACCGCAAGCGCAGCGTCACCAGCTCCAGCTCGCGTGCGGGATAACTGTAGCCGTAGCGGCGTTGGTGCTCGCTGCGGAAATCCCGAATCAAATTGCGGGTATAAGGGACATTCAATTCGTATCCCTGGCCCTGGTAGCGGACATCCACGCTGCGCTGGTGGCGGATTGCGCCCTTCCATCTCTCTTCCCGGAAGTCTGTCTCGGCACGGCGTCGCAGAGTGGCGAACTCGCGTTCCAGCCGACCGGTCCGCAGTCGATCGTTCTCCAATCGACCGTTCTCCACACGATCGGTGGGAAGTTTCTCTGCGACTGGCCAGAGCACGGTGCGCGAATAGTCCTTCACCACGTCGCTGACCAGGATGCCGAAAGCAGAGAGGGCGCCGGGCAGCGCCGGAACTATCACGCGCGGGATACTGAGCGCCTCCGCCAGTTCGCAGGCGTGGAGACCGCCTGCCCCGCCAAACGCAACCAGCGTGAATTCTCGCGGATCGTAACCGCGCTCGATCGAGACCACGCGTATGGCCTTCTCCATGGTGGCGTTGACGACCCGGATAATTCCGGCGGCGAATTGTTCGAGAGTAAGCTTCGATCCATTTCGCTTAAGCCACTCGCCGACCACACGGCGTGTGCGCTCGAGATCCAGAGTGAAATCCCCGCCCAGAAATCGCTGCGGCTGCACTCGGCCGAGCAGCAGATTGGCATCCGTCACCGTGGGCTGGATGCCGCGGCCGTAGCAGATGGGGCCGGGATTGGCTTCGGCGGATTCGGGACCGACTCGCAGCGCTCCGCCGGCGTCGAAGCGGGCGATGGAGCCTCCGCCAGCGCCCACAGTGTGAATATCGAGCATGGGCACGCCAATCGGGAACCCGGCAATCTCGGCCTGGCTGCGGGCGCGGGCTTCGCCATCTACCAACGCAACATCGGTCGAAGTTCCGCCCATATCGAATGAGATGATTCTTTCGAAACCGCTGCGGCGCGCCATGACGGCGGCGCCCACTACCCCGCCCGCCGGCCCGGAGAGCACAGTACGCACCGGCTCGCGGGCAGCGAAACTCAGGGCGGTAATCCCGCCGCTCGATTGCATGACGAAAATGCGGGACGGCACCGCGCCGGATTTCGCCGAGCTTCGCGCCCGGCAATCGAGGTTCTCGAGATAGTCTTGCATCACCGGCTGCAGGTGGGCGTTCACCACCACCGTGCTGGTGCGTTCGTACTCGCGGAACTCCGGGAGAATTGCATGGGAGACGGACAGCGGCACGCCGAGCCTTTCCAGCGCGCGGGCCACGGCCTTCTCAGTTTTCGGATTGGCGAAGGAGAAAAGCAGCGAAACAGCAATCGCCTCGGGCCGTTTCTGCTGAATTCTCTCTAACAAAGATTGCAAGTCTTGTTGTGAAGGCGCGTGAAGGATTTCGCCGTCGCTGGCGGTGCGTTCGTTCACGCCAAACCGCAAATCCGCAGGGACGAGGGGTTCTACGCGATCAAAGAAGAAATCGTATAGCTTCGGACGGGCCTGGCGGCCGATTTCGATGGCGTCCTCAAACCCGGCGGTGGTGACCAGGGCCACGCGCGCTCCCTTACGCTGTAACAACGTATTCGTGCCGACCGTTGTGCCATGGAGCAGGACAATCGAAGCGTGTCGCCCGACCTTGTCCAGGGCTTCGACAATCGCCTGTGAAGGATCGGCCGGAGTGGAGAGCACCTTGAGCATGCGGACCAGTCCGCGCTCCACCCACACACAATCAGTGAAGGTGCCCCCGGTGTCGATGGCGATGTGGAGTGGTTGAGTTCGAGTTGGACGTGGCATGGACGTCAAGCGGAAGGGTAACATCCCGGACAGGAAGAATGCAGAACGACGCGCACGCCTCGCTGGAAATCATGCCTGCGTTGCCATATAGTTGCCATTCATGGGAACGCGTGGATCGCAACTCTTCTGACTGTGATCTCGGTTGCGGCTGCTGCGCAGGAGACGCCATCCTAGAGGAACAAGGCCTCGGCCGATAATCCACAACTTGGAACTGTCTGTGTTCTACCCAATTCTCCGGATCCTCCGACAAGAATTTCTCCCGGCCGGGCATATAATTCGGCAACGCTAACAGAGAGAATCGACCGGCAGGAGCCGATTCGCTGGCCGCACCAACTGCCAGTCAGGATTGACAACCTGATTCTAACGAGCGTCATCTTGTCGTGCTCATTTCCGATGGCAAACGAATACAGTCCTTTGGGTTTCGATTTTCCGACTACAAGGACGTCAGGCTCTGTCTCTATTTTGACGGTTACGAGGGAGTGCAATTGGGAGACAAGCAGAGCGCTCTTTGGTGCAAGTAGCAGTTAGATTGCTGTTGAGACATCGCGTCTCGTTTACTCTAGGTGAGTGTAGTCGCCTTCCTACAACGGCTACCTCAAACCACGGTTTCCCGCAAGCTTCTAGGTCTTATTTGTGAAAGCAAGCGTCAACAGGGTTTTCTGCTCCACTTCATGGGCTTTGGCTGATCCCGTGGCTGGGCTGGCGCTGGCGGAACGCTTTACCGACAGGACGGGACGCTCGCCAGCAATGCGGCGGAGCCGTGGCAGCACGTAGAACAGCGCGCCCATATTGGCCGGCTCTTCCTGCACCCAGACAATCTCTCGCGCGGAAGCAAATTGTCCGATCGCCGCTTCCAGTTCTTTCTCGGGGAAAGGATATAACTGTTCGACCGAAACAATCGCCGTCGTCTGGTCATTCCTCTTCTTGCGTTCGCCGCGCAATTCGTGGACGATCTTTCCCGTACCGATCAGGATGCGGGTGGCGTCGCTGACTTCCGTGTCCGGCAACACGGTGAGAAAGCGCTGGTGGGTGAAATCCTCAATCGGAGACGACGCGTCCGGATGGCGCAACATGCTCTTCAGGGTAAAGACGACCAGCGGTTTGCGCCAGTGGCGCAGGGCTTGGCGGCGCAGCAAATGGAAGTACTGCACCGCATTCGACGGCTGGCAGATCTGAAAATTATCGCGGGCCGCGAGTTGCAGGAAACGTTCGATGCGGGCACTCGAGTGCTCCGGCCCCTGTCCCTCATGGCCATGCGGCAGAAGCAGCACCACTCCTGAGAGCAGGCCCCATTTATCTTCGCCGGCGCTGACAAATTGATCGATCACCGCTTGCGCCACGTTGGCGAAGTCGCCAAACTGCGCCTCCCACATCACCAGCGTCTCGGGATAGTCGCGACTGTAGCCATACTCAAATCCCAAGACGCCGGCCTCGGAAAGCGCGGAGTTATAAATTTCGCATCGCGCCTGGCCTTCGGCAATATGTTCGAGCGGAACGTACTCCTGCTCGTTTTCGATATCGAGCAGCACGGAATGGCGCTGGTTAAAAGTGCCGCGGCGAGTATCCTGCCCGGTTAGCCGGACGGGTATGCCAGCCTTCACCAGACCTCCCAGCGCCAGGGCCTCAGCCATACCGTAGTCCACCAGGCGGTTGCCGGCGCCCATCTCAGCCCTCTGCTCAAGCAGCTTCTTGACCTTGGGATGAATGTGGAAACCCGCCGGGTAGGTCGTGAGCTTCGCAGTAATTACGCCAAGCTCTTCCGTGGAGAGGCCGGTGTCCACTTCATACTCAGTCTTGTAACGGCCACCCTTGTAGTCATTCCAGTATTTCGGCAACTCGCGCAACAGCGGCTTCTTCCTGATGGTTTTTGCCTTTTTCTGCGCCGCTTCCAGTTCTGCGCGAACCGTTTCCACCTTGTGCTGAACGTTCTCCGCCGCCCCGATGTCTTCGGCGTAAATCTCCCACAGCGGCGGGTGGTCTTTGATCGCTTTATAGAGCAGCGGCTGGGTGACGGTCGGATCGTCGACTTCACTGTGTCCATGTCGGCGGTAGCCGATCAGGTCCACGACCACGTCGCCGTGCCAGGTGTAGCGATAATCGGCCGCCAGCCGGCCCACCCGCACCACCGCGTCCACATCTTCCGCATTCACATGAAAGATCGGAATCGACTGACGACGGGCCAACTGCGCGGAAAAACGCGAGGAATGTTCTTCGCTGTACAAGGTAGTGAAGCCGAGCAGATTGTTGGCGATTATGTGGACCGTGCCACCCACGGTGAAGCCCTTCAGGTCGGACAAATTGAGCGTCTCGGCCAAAATGCCCTGACCCGCGAATGCCGCGTCGCCGTGGACCAGCAAGGGCAAATATTTCTCGCGCCCTTCCTGGCCGGCACGGTCTTGCTTAGCCTTCGTACGGCCGACGGTCACGGGATCCACCGCTTCGAGGTGGCTGGGATTTGAGACCAGGTGAATGTGAATTTTCGTTCCCGAACGGGTCACGTATTCGCCGGTCGCGCCCATGTGATATTTCACGTCACCGCTGCCCAGAACACTGCGCGGGTCCACGTCCTCAAAGCCCGCGAAGATTTCTTCGGCAGAACGCCTGGCTACCTGCACAATAATGTTCAACCGGCCGCGGTGGCTCATGCCCATCACCAGTTCCACCGCGCCCTGCTGCCCAGCTGCGTCCAGAATTTCATCCACCAGGGGGATCAAGGCGGTTACGCCTTCAAGGGAAAAACGCTTGCTGCCGAGGTAGCGTTGCTGCAGCACCTGCTCGAACAGGTCGGCCCGGATGAGCTGGTCCAGCACTCGTTCCTGATCCACTTCGGGCTGAGGGCCTTCCATGCGTTCCTGCATCCAACGGCGCCGTTCGGGGTCAGTAATGTGCATGAATTCCGCGCCCACGGTTCCGCAGTAAATGCGGCGAGCCTCATCCGCCAGCTCGCCTTCGATCCGCAGGCTGGGATGCGACACTGGAGGCAGAAATCCGAGCGGGTCAAGATCAGCCTCCAGGTATCCCCAGTGACGGAAAGGGTCGAATATGCGCTCACGTTCGCCGCTGGAAGCTTCCAGTACGCCGGTTGCGGCAGATTCACTAGCAAGTTTGGATCGGGTCGCCATATGTCTATTATTAGGATAACGGATGCAACGGGATGCGTGCTGGATTCGTCCCAGAGATAACAGCTGGGTCCAGACATCACCGGCCTGGCCCGGCGCGAGGGTCCGAACGTAATCGAACCGCCGACCCGACTCGGAGTTGGCGGTTTGACCATTTCGTCTCGAAGTCCTGAAACTGCACGGGTCCCAATTTGACATCCGATGTCGCATTCTTTTCGTAACTCCTCCTCTTCTCGCCATGTCTGAGCCGCTGACCTCCGATGTACTTGGTAGCCGGAGTTACAGGTCACTCGTGGAAAAGCTTAAGAAAGGCCGCAATCAGCAGTGCCCCAGTGCAACTACTGTTGGTAGGTGATAACGGTGATTCCCGTTATCTGCGCGACCTTCTGAGACATGGCGCAGCCTTGCGTTTATTGCATGAGCTGCGCCTGAACCCTTTCTCTTTGAAAGCCCTCGCCCGCAAGATCTGCGAAGTTCTCGATACAAAAAAAGGCCTCCGCCGCAGCCGCAGCTTGGTCGAGATAACCCGCCCGTGGCAGCTGTCCCATATAATTGCCTCTCGTAGCCCCCGGCCTCCCGCCGGCCGGGTTGTGCCACGCCCGTGCAGGAGGAAACTCGTATGAGCCCGCTCGCACGGTCCATTCACCACCCGGGAGAATTGGCGTGACCTTCATCCTGCTGGCTCTCCTTGCCGGTGCTCTGGCTTACTCGTTGCTTTCAGTTGTAGCCGCTTTGCGCTACCTTTCGGTTCGGCCGCCTGCCTCGAATTCTCCCGAGCCGATCAGCGTTCTCAAACCGCTCGCTGGACTCGATCTGGGGCTCGAATCCAATCTGCGGTCGTTTTTCGAGCAGGACTATCCCGCCTTCGAACTTCTGTTCGCGGTGCGAAGCGGAAATGATCCGGCCGTGGAAACTGTGGAGAAGCTTCGCCGGGAATATCAGCGAGTTCCGGCGCGGATGTTGGTGACCGGAGAGTCTCCCTACGCCAACGCCAAGGTCTACAGTTTGGAACAGATGCTTGCCGCCGCCGCCAATGATCTGGTAGTGATGAGCGACAGCGACATCCGAGTCACTTCCAGCCTGCTGAAAACGGTGGCAGCCGAGTTTCAGGACGCCGGCCTCGGCGTGGCTACCTGCCCGTACCGCGCTGTGGCCGGTCCGAGTTTCTGGTCACAGCTCGAGGCCATCGGCATGAATACAGATTTCGCTGCCGGCATTCTGGTGGCGCGCATGCTTGAAGGTATGAAGTTTGCGGTGGGCCCGACCATCGCCGCCAGGCGGCGGGTGCTGCAAGCCATCGGCGGCTTTGACCGGTTAAAGAATTATCTGGCGGAAGACTTTGTGATGGGGAAATTTGCCGCCGACGCCGGGCACGGCGTAATTCTTTCTTCTTATGTCATCGAGCATCACATTGGCAGTGCGAACCTGCGCCACAATGCCGCCCATCGTTTGCGCTGGGCGCGTAGTACGCGGCGCTCCCGTCCCTTAGGCTACGTGGGACAGTTGTTCACCATGCCTCTGCCTCTAGCGCTGTTGGTCTGCGCCGTAAACCCGGCATGGTGGCCGGCACTGCCAGTTGCGTTCTGCATACGCCTCTCGGCGGCTTATGTAGTTTCGGCGCGGGTCTTGCGCGCAAAGATCAACTGGTTGCTACTGCCGATCGAGGATATTACTGGCTTCTGCTTCTGGCTGGCTGGATTCTTCGGAAATACAATTGTCTGGCGCGGGCGGCGGTATCGTCTCTATTCCGACGGACGTTTCGAGTTGCTGCCATCTCCCGCGGGTGAGTGAAGCCACGGGAGCATCCGCACCAGTCTGCCGTCTTTCAACTCAAACGAGTCTCCCCGCCATGTAATTGAGTGTCCCCTGAAACCGATGAGCCATACGACCACCGCGACAAAATCGTGCAAGGGGATAAGTGTGAGCCAGTTGGTCACCTGCCGGTCTTGCAGAACCATTCGCCCCACCACTAGAGCTACGGTGCACCGCATGAAAATGGCAGCACCCAGTAGCACCCACGCCCAGCCGGCACCCCGCGCGAATATGAGGGTGAGGAACGCCCAGGGCAGTCCGAAGGTCGCCGCCAGCCCGGCATAGCCGCCGGGACGCGAATCGCGAATCGTCCTCGCCCACCGTAGCTGGTGGTCCAGAAACTGCTTCCAGTTATAGCGCGGCAGAAAAGTTTCGACCACGATTCCGGAAAGCTCAATGCCCAGACCCAGTGCGGCAATGCGGCGACCGATCTCGTAGTCATCAGCGAGGTAATTCGCCAAGGCTTCAAACCCGCCGGTAGCGGCGAGGTCGCGGCGACGAAAGGCCAGGGTCGAGCCCAATCCGAAATGAATACCGCCTTCAATGAGCCGCGCCGCCAGCACTCCGGCGCAGAAATCCGTGCTGACAAAGAGAGATTCCAGCCGCGAGCCCAGGCTCGGACTGGCCACGCCGCGATAAAGGCAAGTCACCAGCCCAACTCTCGGATCCGCCAACGGCGCGACAACCTTCTGCAGGTAGCTGGCCTCCACGCGGATATCGCTATCGTTCACGACGATGTGCTCGTACTGCGCTCCTTTTAACATTTGCGCCAGATTGCTGACTTTGGTATTGGCGCCCAGATTTCTCCCGCAAAGCACGAGGTGGATGGGAATTTGCGGAAATTCAGCTTTCAATCGCTCTACGAATTCAGTCGCAGGATCAACAGCGTCGCTGATCCCGAAGATGATTTCGTATTCGGCATAGTCCTGCAAACAATGGCTGCGAAAACTCTCGTACATTTGAGGGTCGGTGCCCTTCAGCGGCTTCAGAATGGAAATGGGAGGCGCAGGCAGTCTGGGGCGGGCGCCCACGCCCGCCTTTCGCTCACCTAGAAATCGAGCCGCGCTGTACAGGCAGAGAATGTAGTACGCCAGGCTCGCAACGGTTCCCAGGACGGCAACAATTTCGAGGACCCTGAAAATGTGGTGAATCATGCGGATGGAGCTAGTCTACTCGTACCGCAGCGATTCAATCGGATCCAGATTCGCGGCCTTCCATGCTGGATAAATCCCAAACAACAGACCCTCAGCAGCGGCCGAGCCCAATCCGAAAGCCGCCCAAAAAAAAGACATCCGCGCCGGCAGCGAACTCCAGATCGCCGGAATCGTCCAGGTAATAATCGCACCCAGCAGCACGCCCAACACCCCGCCCATCGCCGTCAAGGTGATGGCTTCCAGGGTGAACTGCAGCAGGATGTCCCGTTTGCGCGCTCCAATGGCCTTGCGCACTCCAATCTCCCTCGTCCGCTCGGTCACCGAAACCAGCATGATGTTCATCACGCCGACGCCGCCCACGATCAAACCCACACTGGACACGGCGAACATAAAGATAAATACGGCGCCGGTGACCTGGGTCCAAACGTCGGAGAGCGAGTCCTGAGTGAATACGGCGAAGTTGTCCGGCCGGTCGGGCGATACCTTGCGGCGGCGGCGCAGCAATTCCCGGATCTCGTCGATGGCCTTGGGCATATCCTCGTGCGATGTGGCTTTGACGCTGATCCAATATTGCTTCAGCTCGGGATGCAACTTACGAAACGTGCTCAACGGGAAGTAGACGATATTGTCGTCGGGATTCTTGCCCCCGGCAAATACGCTCTTGCGCTTCGCAGCCACGCCGACAACCGTGAACAGCTGGCCGTCAATGTTGATTTCCTTACCTAAAGGTTCCTCCGTGGGAAACAGTTCTTCGGCGGTTTCCGATCCCAGAATGATGATCGGCGAGTGATGTTCCTCATCCGTTTCGTTCATCCACCGTCCGGACGCGACTTCGAGATCAAACACGTCCTTCCAGGTGCCAGTGTCTCCCTCCAGGACGACGTTCTTGACCTTGCGCCCGTTGTACTTGACCTCGTAAGTGCCGGTCCCGAATTCCTGGCGAAAATAGCGCAAACCAGTGGTGGCAATCTTTACGTGAGGCAGTTGCTGCACCGCTTGAAAATCGTCGAACGTGAGCTCTTTGCGCGTCCGCATTTCCTCCGTCGGCCGGCCGAAAGTCAGGGGCTGGTGGTACGCGAATACGATGTTAGAACCCAAACTGCTGATGACTTGGCTGACGTTGTCGTTGAGACCGCGCACGACGGAGGAAATGCCGATCACGACGGCAACACCGATGACGATCCCGAGCACAGTAAGTGCCGACCGCAATTTGTTGCTGCGGATAGTGTCCAGCGCCATCTGCACCACTTCGCCGTAATCGCTTCTACGCAGCATGGGAAACTCTATTCAGAGTTCAAATCTCAACGCCGCTATCGGGTCGAGCAGCGCCGCCCGCCGTGCCGGGTACACGCCAAAGAATACGCCCACGCTGGCGGAAACCAGCAAGCCGGCCGCGACCGCCCACAGCTTGATTTCAGACGGCATGCCGATGATCGCCGTGATGCCCTTGGCAAATGCGATCCCGAACAACACCCCCAACAAACCGCCCACCAGCGCCATGGTTCCGGACTCGATCAGGAATTGCAGCAGCACGTCCTGGCGGCGCGCTCCCATCGCTTTGCGTATGCCAATCTCGCGCGTGCGCTCGGTCACCGACACCAGCATGATGTTCATGATCACAATCCCACCAACCACGAGCGAAATCGCGGCAATGGCGATCATGGCGATGAAAAACGTTCCACTGAGATTCGACCAGATACTCAAGAAGCTCGCGTTGGTCTCCGCGGCGAAGCTGTCCGGACGACCCGGAAGATCATGGCGCCGGGCCCGCAGCACAGCGCGAGCTTCGTCAATCGCGGCCTCAAGCTCCGTGCCCACGCCGGCGGCCTTGCCCGAAATGCGAATGCTGGTGTGCGATCCGAACTGCTTCAAATAGGTTGTAATCGGAATGGCTACGAAATTGTCCCGGCTCTGGCCCAGTGTCGTTCCCTGCTTCTTCCCGACGCCGATCACCCGGTACACTTCACCCTCTACCCGAATCTCCTTGCCCAGCGGATCCACCGTGGGAAAGAAGGTGTCCACGACGTCAGTGCCAATTACGCCCACCTGAGAACGGTTTTCCTCGTCGTTTTCATTGACCATGCGACCCGAGGTGAGATCGAGGTCAAGAATCGTCGCCATCGACGACGTCCATCCGCGAATCCACGTATCGGAAATGAACTGCTCCTCGTACCTGACATGACCGGTGGTATTGGTGATGGAGGCCCCAATCATAGCGCAATGCTTGCAGGACTCCAGCACGGCCTGGTAGTCCTCCATGGTCAGGTCTTTCCGCTTTTGTCCTTCGAGAAGCTGGTCGACGTTGGTGACCACGGGCGTAACTTTGCTGATGATAAAAACATCCGCCCCCAGATTGAAAATCTTTTCCGCCACGTAGCCATTGATTCCGTTGACGAAGGTGACCACGGCAATCACGGCAGCCACACCGATCACCACGCCGAGCAGGGTCAGAGCGGAACGCAGCTTATTCGCCCACAGCGACAGCAACGCAATACGGATGGCTTCAAGGATCGTCATGGAGAGGAGTCGGACCTCAGGTGTCAGACTTCGGCTTCAGACTCTGACTTCAGCTTTTGCCGCGGAACTAAAACTCTTTGAGTTTAGCAGAGCAAAGCCGATGCCTCCGCACACTCCCGCGCTACCGTGCCCGCACTCTGGCGCAGCACATAACATTTTCGGGATGTGATAAGGTTCCTACCGCCCCGTGCGGGAGGATTGCCGTGATTCGGACGATTGGCGTTCTGGTGTGTTTTTCGGCTTTGGTTCTCGGGCAGCAGAACAGTCCCCTGGAGGGACTGGCCAACCTGAGTGATGCAGCTTCCCGGCGCGCATCAAGCGCTGACCGCTCTGGCGGCAATGCGGACTGGGTGGAAGTGAAAGCGAAGACTGCGGAGCGGCTCGCGGATATAAAAGGCGCAGGCTCCATCCGGCATATCTGGTTCACGATCAACTCGCCCAGCCCATCTCATTTGCGCGAGCTGGTGTTACGGATGTATTGGGATGGCGAAACCGAGCCCAGCGTGGAAGTTCCTATCGGCGACTTCTTCGGGACCGGATTCGAGGTGGAAGACGGTCGTCAGAAGTATCACTCATGGTGGTCCTTGCCCATCACGGTGCAGGATCGTGCCCTGAACTGCTACTTCGAAATGCCCTTTGGAAACGGAGCGCGGATAACTCTGACCAACGACGGGACCCAGAATGTCTCCAATCTCTATTTTCACATCGATTACCGGGAGTACAGGGATGCCCGCGCAGTGGCCGACAAGGGCCGCTTTCATGCTCAGTGGAGACACGAAGAGACCCACGCCGTTCCCGAGTCCGAATCGGGCGGCAAGAATGTGGATGGCAAGAATAACTACGTGTTCATGGAGGCAACGGGCAAGGGCCAGTATGTAGGAACGATTCTGAACGTCTTCGGGCTCTCGACCGGATGGTGGGGCGAGGGCGACGACATGTTTTTTATCGATGGAGAGACCGGCCACGCCACCATCAATGGAACGGGAATGGAAGACTATTTCAACAACGCGTGGGCTTTTCAGAAAGAGTTCAACTATCCGTTTATTGGCTATTCCCAGCAGGGCAATCGGGACTGGACCGGCAGCCACACCATGTACCGGTTCCATATCGAGGACCCAATTTATTTTCAGAAGTCCCTTCGCGCCACCATCGAACACGGTCACGCCGACGACCGGCAGGATGACTACACCAGCGTAGCCTTCTGGTACCAAACCGAGCCGCACCAGAAGCTATTCCCGCTGCCGCCGGTCCACGAGCGATTGCCCAATGCGTTCTGGAAAATTCAGAAGTTAGAGAAGAACCTGCCGAACTGAGGAGCCCAGGAAAGCACGACGTTTGAGGTCCGACGCCCGAGGTGGAAGTCCGCCGTCCGCTATAATGAAGAGGTTGGCAGCTGGACCGGACGGTCGCTCTCGCTGCGTCAAGTGGCGGGGGAGGAAAGTCCGAACTCCACAGAGCAGTGTGCCGGATAACGTCCGGGAGGCCGGGTTCAAGCCCGGCTGACGGAAAGTGCCACAGAAAACATACCGCCCCGGCGGCAACGTCGAGGTAAGGGTGAAAAGGTGCGGCAAGAGCGCACCGCTGTCGCAGCAATGCGGCGGGCAGGGCAAACCCCACACGGAGCAAGACCAAATAGGGAGGGAGTCTCGGGTTCGCCTGAGGCGCGTGCCGGCTCGGCGCGTCACAACCTCCGGGTAGGTCGCTTGAGCCCTGCAGTAATGCGCGGCCCAGAGGAATGACCGTCCTGCCGGAGCAATCCGGCGGACAGAATTCGGCTTATAGGTCCGGCTGCCACATATCTTTTATTTTCATCAACTTATTGACTCAACCCCAGCTTAGTGTCCATAATAGTGTCCACTTTTTCAAGGAGCGGCGCTGTGGCACGGGTCAATATCCTGCGGCGGGTCAAGACATCCAAGGGTTGGGCTAACGTCGCCCTCAAGAGGAACGTCAAGAGACGCATCCAGTGGCCCTCGGGCGGTCGCTTCCTCATCGAATGGCGCGAGAACGGCAAGCGGCTTCGCGCCTCCGCGGGTGAAACACCGGCCGCGGCGCTAGAGGCGCAAAAAAGAAAGCGCCTCGAACTTGGCGCCAAAGAAAGCGGCCTCGAACTCTCCGGTGCGGGCGAAAAAGACGAGTCGATGCCGCTTCAAAA